>NZ_JAACGG010000079.1:0-16573 GCF_022810525.1 Candidatus Cardinium sp. cByotN1 | reverse complement strand
TTTTCTTTTCATCTGTAAAAGCCGCTTGCTGATCGCACTTTTTTTAAAGGGTGCGTTTTTTTACTAGCATAAGCCATAGTGATGAATGGAAATCGCTGTTTGCTTAATTACTATACGGTTGTAAACGTTTTAACTCCATTTCTTTGATCTTACAATCAAGATTTTTTTAATAGAAAGCTTTAAATAGCTTTATATAATAATTTGGATGTATTTGTAATTATCCTAGACTGTATCTATTATTTATGTCTTTTTGGAGACAATTAACCACATACTATGCCATAATTGGCTCTAGTTCAAGATAATAAAGTTTTCCAAACATTGGACATAAAAGATAATTCCTCAAAATCTATATAATAGCGGTAAGGAATGTGAGTTACTTACCCAAGTCGTGAATAGATACTATTCATTCTCTTAATCGCGTAAACAAAACTAAACTGTGAAATAAATGTTTTTATGGACTACTATTTACAAGAACTAAAATAATCTGCTAAAATAATTAGGATAATACAAATAAATTATAGATATTTGTCTAGTTTATTTGTTAATCTAACGATTAGATAGGTAGTATTTGCTTAGTGATGTCGTCGTAATAGTATCCTAATAAATAACGGACTTTTTGAGAAGTTGTAATAAAGCAGGCTAGCCAAGCCAAGCTTAGCGACTAGAATAGTATCTATTAAAGGCTATCGTTAGAGTGTAGGTATAAACAAGCTTTTTGTACAACATTGTTATTTCTGTAGCTCAGTGGTACGGAACAGTTTTTATACCAATTTTTGCTTGTCACAAGTTTTAAAAAAGATTTTTTTGTGCGTAGCCTTGTCATAATGCTGAATGAATACCGTAAAAGCACAAGCTTTCTCTATAGTGCTGAACAGCTTGTTTGAACCCACTGAACGGATGCGTTCTGTTTTTGCAGTTCTAATAGGTGATTTACCAAACTTTTTACAGAGAGCTTGGTTTTTTGCTTACGTTTTTATCAAGCAAAAAGTGGTATAAAAAATGCTTTTTACCAAAGTGGCAAACAGACAATGGCGTCAACT
Organism: Candidatus Cardinium sp. cByotN1; assembly: GCF_022810525.1. Taxonomy (NCBI): domain Bacteria; kingdom Pseudomonadati; phylum Bacteroidota; class Cytophagia; order Cytophagales; family Amoebophilaceae; genus Candidatus Cardinium; species Candidatus Cardinium sp. cByotN1. The sequence continues at coordinate 15,533 of NZ_JAACGG010000079.1, read as the reverse complement.
TAAGATATATATTTAATTGATTAGTAGATACAATGATATAAAAAAAGAGTTATAATCAAATAAAAAAACAATAAAAATTTTTTAAGTTGACCCCATTGGGGGGCAGATACATAAAATTTATGTACAAAGCATATACAAGTATACCAGAAAAATTTATTACTGGTTACATCTTATTTTATTTAATCTTTACTGTAAAGTGACTCGTTAACTGTATGCTTACTATTTGTTATGTTCGTGCTGCAACGAATTATACCGCGCTGGTACTTTCTATAATGCTATTTTGTTTGATCCTTGTTTTTTTAATGGCTTCACTCAGACAGCTTGAATCGCTTGATCAAGCAAATAATAGCTAAGAATATTTCTAAAATATTAATTAGTTAGCTTAGTTAGCTACGATAAAATAAGTTTATGAAAAAAAATTATACGAAGGAATATACAATAAATTTTCTTATTAACAAATATAATAAGCTAAAGAGTAATCACATACAATTTTTTTTGTTTATAGCTATCTTACTACTAGGTGCGTGTACTAGTAGAAAGAGGATCAATGAATGTGGAGGGGCCAATTCTCTCACGAGAATGCGTCAGTCTATTAATAAGACACCTGAGGAACTTGGTGAGGAATTTCAGATGCATATTAATAAAATTTGTCAAGCTATTGGTGAAGGTACTAAAAATTTTGATAAAGATTATCCTATTCCAGCTTTGCTTGGCTCATCTCTATTCGAACGGTTACCAGAGATACAAGAATATTACATACTTTGTTCTATTTTAGAAAATTACATACCGATAAGTGTACAAGGGGGGGGAAATCGTTTATTACCTAAACTTGGTTATTATGCGGGGTATTATGGTAAAAAAATTTTTTACGGCTCTGGCAAGGAACGATACACTGACTTAGATAATAGGTCAAATAATACTTTGAATAATAATAATTGGCTTAGTTACGTTCTTGATATATCGGTTAAATCGAGTGCTTCATATTTATTTGGCTCATTGGGCATTCCATTGGGATATGTCTTCGTATCTATTTTAAAGCATTATCACTTTGATGCGTCCGCTAATACTCAACCAAAAGCTCAAGCTAATGACAATAAGCAGGAATAGATGCCCAGGTCTTTCTTTATTTGTAAATCAAATTCAATATTTGATTTCTTAGTCTGCTTGTCATGTTCATTGTTTCTTCTTCTGGCTTAGCCTGATTAGTCGCTAAAACTATAGATATGTTTTTAGTGGGAAGGTACCAGGCTTCTTCACCAAAATATGATTCTGGACTAATACAATATAAAATCTCTTTACGATTAGAAGCTAAAGGTATAATATACAATCCATATCCATAATTGACCTCTACCCATTCTTGTTTTGCACATGGCTCCTTATAACCTAATTGTTTAAGCATATTTAATGTAATATCGGAGAATTGGCAACATGTATCTATTGCAGAATGTGCTTGTGTCATTTGATCATAAGATGCTTTGCTTACTATTTTCATAGTATGCAAGGCCATATTCCACTTGTATATATCTTCTACAGCAGACACAACACCTCCATCTCCAAAGGGCAGTAGAGGCTTATAAGAGACTTGTTTATCTTTACTAGTTAGATCATTAAGGTTTTGCTTAAAACTTGGTAAAAAAGTATTGTGCATATCTAAGGGCTTAAATAAATTTTCTTTAAAAAATACATTTAATGGTTGCTTACTAATATTTTCAATAATCATACCAAGGATAAAATAATCTGTAGCAGATGCATAAACAACTTGGTCTATCCCATAAAAAAGCACTTTATTTGCTGCATAACCTAATACTTTTCTTTTAAAAGTTTGCTCATCTATTTTTGCATCAAAATCAATATAATATTTATTATTATATCTATATGAAGCCATACCAGTTCTGTGGCTTAATAGATGATGTATAGTGGCTTGGTTAGCCCAAGCAGGAGGTTGGCTATTAGGCCAATCATGAGCTGGTATATGTTGTATGATAGGATCATTTAGCCTTAACTTATTTTGTTCGTGCAAAAGCATAATAGCGGCTGCGGTCATTGTTTTTGTAATCTCAATGGTTTGAATCTGTAATCTCCGTGCTATAATCTGCTTATTTTTACTTTTAAGAGAACTAGATGGACCTTGTGCCAGCACTTTATTGGGTGTAGCTACATGGTATATGGTACTAATATTTGGCTTTTTAGTAAGGTATGCCTCTATGTTAGATGCTAAACTAGATATTTCTGCCAAGGTCTTAGTATTAAATAGTCCCATAAAGATTATGGTTAGTAATTTTTTATTCATTTTCATATTTATATCTATTTTTAATAATTAAATTTTACAAATTATACCAATAATAATTGGGTATATATTGCTTCACGCAATTGGCAAAAAAAGTTTTTTATATTACTTTTTGCTTGATACAAAAGTAGACAAAAAATCAAGCCCTGGGTAAAAATTTGCAGCCCCTCTCTATTGCAAGGGCTGTTTTTTTAGATACACTCCTGCTACAGTAGGGAATGGATGATTTGATATTAAGCCAATGTTTCTTCCATAGCATCACTCCAATGGTGTATCTTCGCCATCAATTGATTTACTTTTGTGCTGTCTGATTCTTGGATTTTTAAATAGCCTACTAGGCAGTCAAATGCTACCATAGCCAGTAAATCTTGCTGATCTTGAATACCTAAATCTTTTTGATAATCTTTGATCCGTTCGGCTAGTATTTTACTGGCTGCTCTTACAAAGGTTTCATCTTCCGGTTGTACTTTCATCGGATAGATACGATCGCTAATCTTAATTTTTATAGAGAGTGGTTGCATGTTTATGTTTGTTCAAAATAGGTTAAACAGAGATCTATTTCTTTGATATAATGATTAATCTGTCGTACTAAATCTTGATCCAATGCAACAAGGGTATTTTTTGGTGTAGTGGATAGATTGCTTTTTGAAGTCTCTAATAAATGCTTTAATTTCTTATTTTCCTCTGTTAATGTTATAATTTGTTTTTGGCATTCGGCATAAGAGGCTAGTAGTTGTCTAAGTAATTTTTCAAAGCGCTCTATTTCAAGGTGATCCTCTTTAGAGGACTTATTGTCTAATAATGACATTTAAATCACGTTCAAAAGCCTGCATCAGTTGATGCATGATTTGGTCAATAGCTTGCTCATGTAGTGTTTTGTCTCTATCCTGTAGCGTAAACCTAATCGCATAAGATTTTTTATCTGCTGGCAGATTGCCCCCTTCGTAGACATCAAACAGCTGAACTTCCTGAATATTTTTATGTCCCTGCTTGGAAATTAAATCTTTTATCTTTTGAAATACAATCGTTTTATCTACTATTAAAGAAAGGTCTCTGGTAACAGCAGGAAATCTAGAAATAGGTTCATACACTTTATTAGATCTACTGATCTTTAACAAATGGTTCCAATCAATATCTGCAAAAAAAACCGATTGTCCCAAGGAAAAATAATCTATAATGGATGGGTGGACTTCACCAAAAGTCACTACGACTACTTCTTTATCTACTCCTTCAACCCCTTGGCTATAGAATGGGTGGGTTACTGATCTATAAGATAGATCCATAAGGCCCAGCTTTTGCATCAGTTGTTCTATAGTAGTGCGTATGTTTTGCAATGTTATAGGGCCTAGTTGGCGTACCCAGTTGGGTAATTCTATTTGACCAGTGAGCCAAAGGGCTAATCTTTTAGCTTCTTTATAGGATGCATCGCCTTTGTGATAGATGGTACCCCGTTCAAATAACTTTACATCATATTGACGGCGTGCAAGATTGTAGGCGATGACTTCTAGTCCACTAAAGAGCAAAGTAGGCCGTAAGATATTGGTAGATGCGCTCAGTGGATTTAGAATAGAGATTGCTTGTTGAGGCATACCTATGGTTGTATAGGCCTCTTTGGTTAAAGAATTCGTGCATATTTCATAGTAGCCATTGGCGACCAATATTTTACTAATTTCTTCTTCTAATTTATAGGCCTTATCTGTGCTATTTTCAGGGGATAGGTAAGTAGTCGCTAAGCGGTTTGGGATATGCTCATAGCCATATATGCGTGCAATTTCCTCAATAAGATCTGCTTTTCTAGTTACATCTACCCTGTAGGGTGGTACGTTTGCCGTAAAGCCTTCATCTGTTTCTGCTGCAATAGCTATTTCTAAATCTGTTAGTATTTGTTGGATGGTGCTTCGGTCAATTGCTTTACCTAGGCATCGGGTAATCTCTGCATAAGTAATAGGAATGTTAAAATGAGCCAATGGCTTTGGATAATATTCGATTACTTGGCATGCTGTTGCGGATGGTATCAGTTCTTGTAACAATAGTGCCGCTCTTTTTAGCGCATAAGGGGAGATATTGGGATCTGTTCCGCGTTCAAATCGAAAAGAAGCATCCGTTTTCAGGGCATGGTATTGGGCAGCACGACGTATAACGGCTGGGTTAAAATAGGCACTTTCTATAAAAATATGCCGAGTGGCATCCGTGATACGTGTACGGAGCCCCCCCAGAATACCAGCCATGGCTATAGGACCTGTTGTATCACAAATCATTAGCTCATGACCAGCTAATTTTCTTTCTACACCATCTAACCCTGTAAATAAGGTGTCTGCAGGGCATAGTTGAACTATAAGTGACTGACCAGTAAGGGTGTCATAATCAAAAGCATGTAAGGGTTGCCCCAATTCATGTAGTACAAAGTTGGTTACGTCTACTACATTGTTAATAGGTTTTATACCAATCCGTAATAACCTGTTGCGAAGCCATTCAGGAGAGGATTGAATAGTGGTGTTTTTAATTAATAGACCACTATACCGTGGACATAGGGTATTATCTACGCTGCTTATCTTTAAGGGCCAGTCACATGGTATGCCATTAAAAGCCTTAATAGATGGCAAGGTAGTCGGAAGATGTAAAATAGCTTTTAGCTCCCTAGCTATACCTAGGTGGGAGCAGGCATCTGCTCGATTGGGTGTAAGCTCGATCTCTATTATTTCATCTAGTAGCTCTTTAAAATAGTCTTTAGCAGGGGTTCCAGCAGGTAAGGTGGTCTCTAATACCAGAATGCCATCATGTGCTGGGCTTAGGCCTATTTCATCTTCCGCACAAATCATGCCTTCAGAGACCACACCCCTAATTTTAACTTTTTTAATTTGAAAAGGCAGTTGGTTGGCATAATGGTAAATGGTACTCCCTACTGGAGCTACTACTACCTTCTGTCCAACGGCTACATTCAAGGCCCCACAAACAATGGTGGATGGCCTATCTGATCCAATATCTACTAAGGTTTTCTTTAATCTATCTGCATTAGGGTGGGGGAGGCAGGATACAATATCACCTATTATAAGTCCCTCTAAACCACCTTTAATAGTAGGGTATATATGGGTTACTTCTAATCCCCTTTGGGTTAAAAGCGGAGCTATTTCCGATGCTGTTAAAGAAACATTAATATAGGACTTTAGCCAATTGAGTGATATCTTCATATTTTGGTAATCAATCTATTCATATCATAATGGCCATGTACGCCAAAAAAGAAAACATGCCCCTTGTAAAAAGTTGCGATTAGAAGGTAAGGCTTACTTACAGCTGAAATAGAAAAACAGTCTTTTTCTTGATAAAGAAGTAAGCAAAAAATCAAGCACTGATCGTAACTCTTTCCAAAGGCGTGTTTTTTCTTAGCGTTACCATACTACTGAATGGATACGTAAGGAGTGATTGCTGATCACAATTATCTTACAAGAGGCGCTTTGCGTACAAATGGCCATAGCTTTTAATTTTGTTTCTCTATCCGTTCTAATAACCCTCTGCTATAAGTTTCCCAATCATGAATAGCCTTTCTAGCCACACCAGAATCTATAGCAGCCTGTGCAACAGCTATCGAAACGGTAGTAAGCAAACGTGCATCCATCGGTTTAGGCAGTAGATATTCTTTTCCAAAATGCATCGTTCCACCATAATACTTACGAACGCAAACAGGCACTTCTTCTTGTGCCAGTTTTTGGATAGCTTGTACAGCCGCTTGTTGCATGGCGCCATTAATCACCGAAGCACTTACATCTAAGGCACCTCTAAAAATGTAGGGAAAAGCAATTAAGTTATTGACTTGGTTAGGGTAATCGCTGCGTCCTGTAGCAAAGATAACATCTGGCCGGGTGGCCACAGCATCTTGATAAGAAATTTCTGGTAAAGGATTGGCTAGCCCAAAAATAATAGGGTCTTTGGCCATGCGTTCTATGCTTTGGCTCATCAATAGGTTACCAGAGGAAAGTCCTATAAAAACATCTGCCTCAGCAACCGCATCATGGAGGGTATGTATGGGACGATCTGTAGCAAAGGGTGATTTAATAGCGTCTAGGTCATCTCTATCCCGACGAATAACCCCTTTTCGATCACACATAACCATATGGTTTGGGTTGGCGCCTAAAGCAATTAAAAGTTTGGCGGTAGCTACCGCCCCCGCTCCAGCTCCACTAAAAACGATTTGTGCCTGTGCAAGATCTTTATTGACAATAAGCAAAGCGTTCAATAAAGCAGCTGTTGTTACAATAGCCGTAGCATGTTGGTCATCATGCATAACAGGTATATTCAATTGGTTGATGAGCGCTTTTTCAATCTCGAAGCATTCAGGTGCTTTAATATCTTCCAAGTTGAGTGCTCCAAAAGTAGGTGCCAAGGCTTTAATAATTCGTATTACATCATCAGGTGTAGTGGCATCAATTTCAAGGTCAAAAGCATCAACGTCAGCGAACCTTTTTAAGATCATCGCTTTGGCCTCCATAACCGGTTTAGCGGCTAAAGCACCAATAGCACCATACCCTAATACAGCTGTACCATTAGATATAATAGCTACTAAGTTTCCTTTATTGGTATACTGATAAACCTTTTCGCTAGAGGCAGCTATTTCTTCACAAATAGTACCCACACCAGGCGTATAAGCAGTGATGATATCACGAGGTGTATGAAGTGGTTTAGTGACAGAGGTGCCTATCTTACCAGCAGGAAATTGTGCATGATAGGCCAAAATTTCTTCTTTATTAACAACTGTTTTATGCATAATGTTGGTACTTTTATTGGTAAATAGTGGATATATGTGAGCTACATATGTGTTGAATAAATTGGTAAAAATGACTTTTTATGTTACTTTTTGTTTGTTCAAAACGTAACCAAACAATCAAGCGTTGATGAAAAAAATGGTGAAAGTAGAGTTTAACAGGAGCTTTGCTATATCACCCCCTACAACTATTTTGCTTTTCATCTGTAAACTATACTTTCTGATTACAACTTTTTCCAAGGGCGCGTTTTTGGTTAGCGATCCTACACCGCTGAATCCTTATCAACCAAGTTACTATTTTTCAATCATTTATACCAAAACTAGCCGTCTGAATCAGCTGCCTAGTTTAGGCTGCAGCTGTTTACTCCGCAATTGTCCACAAGCCGCATCAATATCTGTACCATGTTCCCCACGCACCACTGCATAAATCCCTTGTGCACGTAAGGTGGAAACAAAACGATGGATGGCTTTTGGGGTACTGCGTTTATAATGATCTAATTCATCTACAGGATTATAGGGAATAAGATTAACATGAATCAGATGTCGTTGCTTACGTGATATAATTAAATTAGCTAGCTCAAAAGCACATGTTTCTAAGTCATTTATATCTTTAAGTAGAATATACTCAAAGGTTACGCGTCTGTTTGTTATATTTAAGTAGTAATCAATGGCTTCCATAAGCTTTTCTATAGGAATAGCTTTGTTGAGCTTCATAATCTGTGTACGCAGTAGGTTATTGGCTGCATGTAAAGAAAGCGCAAGATTTACCTGTAGGCCTTCATGCGCGAAGGCTTTAATTTTGCGATCTAGTCCACTTGTAGAAACCGTAATATGGCGTGCACCAATAGCAAGCCCTTTTGCATGGTTAACAATATGTATAAAGCGTAACACATGGTCATAATTATCGAAAGGTTCGCCAATACCCATAACTACAATATGGCTAATTCTTTTCTGTGTTATATCCAACTTTTTTTGCATGTGGATCAGTTGCTCTACTATTTCACCTGTTGTTAAGTCTCTTTTTTTACTTAAAAGACCACTCGCACAAAAACTACAACCAATATTACACCCCACTTGTGTGGTGACACAAATAGATAGACCATAGTTATGTTCCATTAGAACTGTTTCAATTAAATGACCATCTCTCAGTTTGAACAAACACTTGATTGTTCCATCTTTAGCATATTGAACCTTATCTTCTGATATGGTTTTTAATACAAAATGCTCATCCAGTAGTGACCTGGTCGTTAAACTTAAGTCACTCATTTCACTAAAGCTACTCACTCGTTTTTGATAGAGCCATTTCCAAATTTGGGCAGCACGGAAGGCTTTTTCACTTCGTTCTTCGAGCCAAAGCAGCAACTCTTTTTCGGTTAAATTATAAATGGATTGGGTTGGTAAATAGTTTTCTAAGTCGTTCGACATAAAGTTGATTAAAAAAATATACTATCTTTTTCTTAATTGACTAGCGTCTCTTTTTTATGTAACCTGTACTTTGGGTCTGACCTTAAAAAGAAAAACGCTTCATGGAGCGGAATCACTAAACAAAAAAATAGAATAAAAATGGGTACCGGTATGAAATATTTAGAGGCATAGTTTAAAGTTACTGCAGCAACCTATTCTCTAAAAAATATTTATAAGATTAACCCGAGGGATCCGATTATTATTTCGGAACGCAGATACATAGACTAATCAAGTATCTTAATATCAGATAACGATAAACCAGTAAAACGTATAATTTTTTCTAGTGCTTCACCTTCCTGGAGCATTGCCTTAGCTATAGAACGTGCTTTTTCTTTTTCTCCTTCTAACCTACCTTCTAGCCTACCTTCTAGCCTGCCTTCTAACCTGCCTTCTAGCTTACCTTCTAGCTTACCTTCTAGCTTACCTTCTAGCTTACCTTCTAGCTTACCTTTTTGTTCTCCGAGTTGTATACCTTCTATTTTACCTTTCTCTTTACCTATTTGAATACCCTCTTGCCTGAATCGTTCTGCTAATGACATGGCTATTGCTTTTAATCTTGGATCAAGTAATTCAACTGCATTGGTATGATCGTCTATTGATAGTATATACCAAAGAATATTACTAATATAAGGAATATACCCTTTTTTTTCTAGATTGAGCAATAGTTGTTGGTGGTCAGGTAGCCACTTACAAAAGTCCCGATGGATACCTTGCTTTAGGATTAGTGAAGCTCCCGCTGCTTGTTTCCAAGTGAGTAGTTCTTCATTTGCTGTAATATGTAGATCTACTAAATGAAAACCTGCAAACATATAGCTTGCTACCTGTTTTAAATGAGGAAATAAATCATAAAAATTAGTAGGACCTTTATACGGCTTATTGCCATTGTACAAACAGATGTTTATGATAGCGGGTAAAGATGTGTTTCCATGTTCACTTATATGTTGTCTGATTAAGGCTGCATTATACTCTAAAAATCTCACTAGCATTAATGAATTTTCTTGAGACTGATGCTCTATGTGAACATAGAGGTAGTTTTGTGTACCCTTAATAAGGGCTTTAAACATACAGTCACTATTTCTGTTTTTACCTGTAGCGCTCACAAATTCTCTATTGGTCAATAGTAGGCTATTTTGGTCTATTTGATCGAAAATTTCTTTTGGCAACCTGGCTTCTAGAAAAGATAATGCTACGTCTTTTCTACCAAAGGTTTGCTTAAAAAATTTATCGTGTGGTTTGTTTGCTTTATTTTTTTTGTCCATTCAACTAATCGATTAAGATGGAGTATAGCTTGACAAAAACTATCTATTAATGATGGCTAATGTCATTAGCAATGGGTTTTATAAGCGGTCTATTAGCGATCTTAGGTAGCAATCGCCATAGGATAAGTAAATAGCAATATATGCAGTAAATTTAACCCAAAATGAACGATCATCGAACACACTATGCTACCGGTTTGGTAATAAGTATAGCCATATAAGCAACTGGCCATAGTTGCCAAGCCAACATAGGTAAGTCCTCCTTTAAAATGGGTCATACCAAATAGCGCAGAAGTGATGATAATAGCTAATAATCCGCTCTTACTACTGTATTTTTTTAACCCATTTTGTAATGCGTTTTGTACGCAGCCACGAAAAATGATTTCTTCTCCCATACAAACTAAAAAGAAATTATGCATCGCCCATACCCATATTATATCTGGCAGATGGGGCTCCAATACTATATGACCGCTTAGATAAGCGGGCATAAAGACCAATGGAATAGCACATAGATAGGGAAGAAGCGTATACTGTATTAACTTTTGATAGCTTAGGCTATGGTTTTTGTCCGACCAATAGCGATCACGCATAGCATAAAGAATGAGTATAACCATAGGCTGATCAAAGTTTAGATAGATTGAAAAGGGTATGGATAATGGTGATATTTTTACTTGATTGACCACCAATACACTCAAGAAACCGGGGAGACAATGGAGCGCCGTTGCGATTATAAACGCACATAGCATTACAGGTAATAAACGCTTTACGAATTGGTTTAGCGGCCAGTGTAAATAGATATAGCCCGCAGAGGTAAATAGCACCAAAAGAGCAAGCCCGATCGTGTGGATTAACCCTTGGTACCAAGCTGCTAAATTGGTTATTATTATTAATAGATAGGTAGGCTTTCTTTCTTTACAAAACAAAGTAACGATTATAGTACATCCTAAAAGAAAGTAGGCAGTGTTCATGCAATGGCGTCAAATTAAGGGTGATATTTTATTGATTACCAAATGATTTTTTAACGATAACGCATAGGTAAAATACATTTTTTAGGCTATTATGACCTTCTATAAAGGAATGTAGCGCTTCAGTAAAAATTTTGTTTTTGAACCATCTGTTTTTCAACGGGAAAATCATAAACGCAGCCCGCTATAGCGGCTTCAGGCAGATGATTTTCTGATCCACTGAAAAACAGATGGTTTATTTACTTTATTGTGTGCTACATTCCTTTATAGAAGGCTGATAGCCTCATGAAGTTGACGCCATTGAGTGTTCATGTGATATATGCAGTTTAGGTAAACCTACACATTAAAACGGAAAAGCATTACGTCACCATCTTGGACTATATAATCCTTACCTTCTATGCGTAGTTTGCCTGCCTCACGGCAGCTACTTTCACTTTTATAAGTTTTATAGTCCTCAAAAGCAATAACTTCTGCTTTAATAAATCCGCGTTGGAAATCTGTATGAATTACGCTGGCTGCTTGAGGGGCTTTGGTGCCTTTTTGAATGGTCCATGCCCGTACTTCTTGTGGCCCTACTGTAAAATAGGTAATTAGTTGCAACAAGGCATAAGCTGATTGAATCAGTTTATCTAATGCCGATTCTATCAGGTTATATTCCTTTAGAAAAAAAGATTTATCTTCATCGTTTAAGCCATTGAGTTGTGCTTCTAACGCGGTAGAACCCATAATTACCTTGCTATTTTCTTGAGCAATAGCTGCTTGTAAATCAGTCAAGTGAGGATTCTTTTTTCCCAGTATGGTGGCTTCATCTACGTTGGCAAAGTAAATAACAGGCTTGGCAGTTAAGAGTTGCCAATCATCTATCAATGGTTGATCTGCTGCAGCTACTTCAATGGTACGTGCATCACGACCCTCTTTTAATGCGGTTAAAAAGAAGTTTAAGAGTTCTAAGCTTCGTTGTTGTGTTTTAGGTCCTTGCTTGGCAAGCTTTCCTATTTTATCCAACCTTTTGCTTAAGCTATCGATATCCTTGCACCGGAGTTCATGGTCAATAATCTGTTTGTCAAAGATAGGGTCTACACCACCGGCTACGTGTATTACATCCTCATCTTCAAAACATCTGATTACATGTACAATTGCATCCACTTCTCGAATATGGCTAAGGAATTTATTACCCAGTCCTTCGCCTTGATGGGCATCTTTGACTAGTCCAGCTATATCTACAAATTCTATAACAGTAGGTATCTTATTTTTAGAATGGGCCAATTCGGCAAGTAATTCCATACGTGAATCTGGTACCGCTACTACGCCCACATTGGGCTCTATGGTACAAAAAGGGAAATTCGCAGAAGCCGCATTGCCATTTGATAACCCATTAAACAACATAGATTTGCCTACATTGGGCAAGCCAATAAGACCACATTTTAAAGCCATGAATCGAGTATATAGAATAAAAGCCTATTTGTTTAGATGTCCCTCTCCATTTCGATCAAATTGATCAAATTCATAATCAGCCATTAGATTTGTTTTAAGGTGATCAACTACCTCATTTAGCGCACGAATAAATTTATTCACATCTTCCTTATATAGAAAGATTTTATGTTTTTGATAAGACATGCCATCTGCTTCTGTTCTTTTCTTGCTTTCTGTGATGGTTAGGTAATAGTCTTTTCCTTTGGTTGACTTGATATCAAAGAAATAAACTCTTTTCCCTGCATTTACTCTTTTAGAATAAACTTCATCTGATCCTCTCTGTAATTCCACTGTATAATTGATTTTATATATAAAATATTTTTGTAAGCCTCTTTAACACCCATGTAAAAATTGCTTTTTTGCTAGTAATTCTTCCTTGGTTTCTGGGTGATCTAAGTCTAATACACAACAATCTACTGGGCAAACGGCTGCGCATTGAGGTTCTTCATGAAAACCTACACACTCCGTACATTTATCTGTAACAATATAAAATGTATCATCTACGTAAGGTGGCTGTGGTGTGGTGGCATCTAATAAGGCTCCTTTTATCTCCACTGTTTTCAATTGGGTACCATCGGCCCATTGCCAATCTATTCCGCCCTCATATATAGCCGTATTGGGGCACTCAACTGCACATGCACCGCAATTGATACATGCCTCTGTTATTCGTAAAGCCATAACTTCTAAAATTATTTTTATTCCTCAACTAAATTAATAGAAATAAAAGATTACAGCAACTTCTTTTATATAAAGATAATCTTTAAAGATCTAACCCGATTTTTAAAACTTCTAATTCAATGATACCAGAAGGGGTGTCAACCTTGGCGATTTCTCCTACTTTTTTACCTAGCAATCCTTTTCCCATAGGGGATTCAATAGATATCTTACCCTCCTTTAGATTTGCTTCACCCTGTGATACAAGCATAAAAACAGATTCTGTGCCTGTTTTTTTATTTCTGATTCGTGTTTTAGAAAGAATAGAAATTCTAGATAAGTCAATTTCACTCTCTTTTAACACCCTGGCATTGGCCACTAAAGTTTCTAAGGCAGCAATCTTGGCCTCTAATAGGCCTTGTGCATCTCTGGCAGCATCATATTCTGCATTTTCACTTAAATCTCCTTTTTTATGCGCTTCTGCTAGGTCATTGGCTACGCGCATGCGACCCTCGCTTTTTAACCAACTTAACTCCTTCTTCATGCGCTCTAATCCTTCTTCTGTATAATAGGTCATTGATATTCTATGTTTTATGATTTTAATTATTGTTTACAATGCTAATGATTCCATTGTTTGAGAATTTTTTTGCTATGGTTAGCTATCTGCTAAACGAATGCTCTATTTCCTTACTTTAATTATTAAAGAATTATAGATACAAATAGGAATAAGAAAGCAATAAATAACATGCTAAACTTATATCCTGAAAGTATGGGTATGACTACCACACCTCCATGCATACCTATAGCCAGCAGAGCCAATATTACAGCTAAAAATCTTGCAACTGCTTTCATATTACTTTTCATATTAATTGTATTTACAAAAGTTATGCTTTTAGTTTTTACTTTATTTTATTTTGTAGTACGCAAAATAGCCGCAAAAAAATAAAGATATTTTAGTTGTTTTCTATTAGGAATAACATAGCATTTTCTTCTTTTTAAAGCAGCGTTATCTGTGCCAGCGCATGGCCAAAGCGCTAATATAAAAAAATAAAAGACTAAAATAACGTATCTCTTGCCATTAGGTCTATTTAACCTAGAGACTAGCCATAGACTTGCTTTTGCAACCTGTATGCTGGGCCATTAGTACTTCGATCTGGTATTTACATGCTCTAAATTGCTTAGCATAAGTAAGCTGAGCAATAAGCCTAATATATAACACCTAACTATTTTAGGACTACCAAAATATTTTTTAAATTACTGGAGTGGTTCTAAAGTTAAATTAATTTCCTTTTCATGGTTGGTATTGAAGGAATTTCTTTTAAAGATAAAAAAGTACTCATAAGGGTTGATTTTAACGTGCCGATAACGGAGCAAGGTACCATTAGCGATGACCGACGTATTAGAGCTAGTTTGCCAACGATTCAAAAAGTAATCAAAGATGGTGGCATAGCTATTTTGCTTGCCCATTTTGGGAGACCTAAAAATGGCTATGAAGAACGCTATTCTTTAATGGGTGTTTTATCTATTTTGACTAGTTTATTGCAACAGCCTGTTGTTTTTCTAACTAGTTGTATAGGTGAAGCGGTAGAAGAACGTATAAAAACATTAGAACCAGGTAGTGTTTTATTATTTGAAAATATTCGTTTTCATAAAGAAGAAACAGTAGGGGATAGTCATTTTGCGCAAGCATTGGCTGCACTGGCAGATGTTTATATTAATGATGCTTTTGGTACCATTCATCGAAACCATGTTTCTATTAGTTTATTGCCCACTTACTTTAAAGAGCGTTATGCAGGCTATTTGCTGGAACAAGAGATAGCGGCTATTGATAAACTTTTTGCCACAGACCAAGCTCCTTTTGTGGCTATTATGGGTGGTAATAAACTGGTAGATAAAGCAAAACCTATTGAAGGTTTAATCCGTTATGTAGATCATATATTGATTGGGGGAGGGCTTATCTGCCCTTTTTTCTATGCAAAAGAGGTGCAAGGCTCTTTTGATAACTATGATCCAGCAGTAGCCATCGCCACTAAGTTATTTGATAAGCTGATGCACCATAAACATTGTAAATTGTGGTTGCCAACAGATGTTGTAATGGTTCCTGAAAGGAATAAAGAGGTTCAGTTATCTACCCTACTCCTTACGCATATACCCTATGGATCTACTATTGTAGACATTGGTCCAGCTGCCCAAGTCCACTTTACTACTTTGCTTGCAAAGGCTAAGACCATATTATGGGCTGGTCCTATTGGGGTATTTGAACGGGATAATTGTTTGGCTGGTACAGTGGCTATTGCAAAAGCTATTGCACAGGCAACTGAGCGAGGTGCCTATAGTATGGTAGGAGGAGGAGATACTGCTGCTGCCATGAAACAAATAGGATATGAAAATCATTTTTCCCACATTTGCACTGGGGGAAGTGCTTTACTCGCCTATATTGCAGCAGATAGAAAGTTACCTAGTTTAGAAGTGCTTAAGCAATAAGCTTCATACAAGTTTCATTAGCTTTTCTGTTTGGATGATAGGCTAAGTAGATATAGTTATTCAACTAGCTAAGATGAAGTAGCTATTGTTTCACAAAGAACAGCTATTTTTATTATTTTTACTGCGTGCTAAATTTTTTTGTATGCCTTCAAGTCTATGGCTGTTCTAGGGTTTCTGTTCACCACTATGGCTTA
>NZ_JAACGG010000078.1:0-4365 GCF_022810525.1 Candidatus Cardinium sp. cByotN1 | reverse complement strand
TTTCTTTACGTACGCTGCCACAGTGGTGAATAGATACTAAAAAAGTGGACAAAAAAATTAAACCTTCCGTAAAAAGTTGCTTAAAATGCCCCTTACAGCTGGAAAACCAGAACTTGACCGCTACGCGGGGTTCGATCAGGCTGTTTTTCTATTTCAGCTTAAAAAAGAAGAAAAATAAGATTTAAATTTATCTGGTATTCTGCTTATTTCAGATCTTGGACTATTACCATGCTTATCTTCTACATCCCATTTTGCGCCACGACCTATTAACTCCTCTAATAATTTATATTTATTTTGCAGTTCCGGAAGATTCATAACTTCATCAGGAGGTACAAAATATTTGTAAGACGATAGAGACTGCTCTAATGATCTTACTACTATCAATAAAGGTGTGTTTCCGGGGTAATCTCCTTGATTTACATCTGCACCTTTTTCTAGTAGAAAGGTTATGCCCAACCTTGTTTCAGAATTATTATCGCGTAAGTATGCCTTGACTGCAAGATTCAAGACAGGATTGCCTACTGGGTCGATTCCATTTATCTCTAGGCCTTTGCTTATAGCATCACAGATAGATGCTTTCGAATATTGTGGATCCGAATTTTCTAAGACCGACAGGCTTTGAAAATGTTTTGGATTAGTAAGGTGTTCTGTATCATGAACGCCCGCTATCTCTTGTGCAACCTGATTGATAGCTTCATTTATGGACAAGGAAGTAGCTTCTTTTAGACCTGGAGCTGTCATTGTATGATCTGTGGGTATTCCGGTTGAAGCTCCTGCTTCCACAGGGTTAGTTTCTACAGCTTCCGTTTTTTTGTTCGACTGGCTGCCCAACATACCTAACTGGCTGTTTGTATTGACACAAGAAGACAATGTATGAAACCCAAATAAGCTTATAAATAGACGTTCCATGGAACGCATATATGTTTTTTTTATTTTCATAATATTGATTTTATGTAATATATGCTATATAATGACTACTAAGCAGAGGTAGTGCATGCAATGAGTATGTCAAAGGTGAACTATCCATACCACTTGGCGTGCCTAAGTCTAACAAAATACTCCTGCTCATTAAGTGAGCAGTAATCCAAACTAAGTATTTACTTAGCCTTCACCTTGGTAGGTTACCAAAAAAAAAATAGAAATACAACCCATAGTGCACTAAAAATAAGTAGATTTAAATAGCTCTATTTGGAATAGCATAGGCAATTTTTGCTCTAATAGCTGATACTATCTCTATACTAAAAGAGTATGTATGCGTGTTTAAGCGGTTATAATAGCCACTAAACTTATTTTGGGTTTCACTTTTTTGTTTCCTGTATTGTTTGTATGGCCGGGTGCCCCACTTTTTCTTCAGTGCCTTGAAAAATTTTCTAAGCCTTTTTCAACTTTGGTTTAAAAAATAGATTGCTACCTTCACGTTTTTGCTTAGAGCGTTTCCCAATACTAAAATGATTAAATAATTTTTATTTTTTAGGGATTGTAAAAAAATTACAACTATAAAATAGTGGTTAAAAGTAATACTTAGTTTAAATACTAACTCAAATTTATGTAACTGGTTTACAATAATTAAAATACAGAATTGATCTTAGAAGGATATAAAGAAGGTATAGGAACTTCTATCCGCTGAGCTTGGGTGTAATCAACTCCTGCTACTTCGAACCCAAATAATTTGTAAAACTCATGGCGATAGCCGACAAAGTCGGTCATGGTAGATAGATTGGTATCATCTATCTTAGGCCAAAGTTCAGCAACAGCTTGTTGTACATCTTCTCGCATCTCCCAATCATCTATACGAATTAAGCCTTCTGCATCTACCAAGACCTGGCCTTCTTTTCTATACAGCCGATCTGAGTATAATCTGTATACCTGCTCTATACAACCTTCGTGCAGATTTTTTTCTTTCATTATTTTGTAAATCAATGAAATATAAAGAGGTACTACTGGTATGGCTGCACTTGCTTGTGTAACCAAAGCTTTATTCACAGAAATAAAAGCCTGACCACCAATAGGGCTGAGTCTTTTTTGTAGCATGCTGCTTGCTGCTACTAAATCTTTTTTTGCCGCTCCAATGGTCCCTTTTGAATAAATCGGATCAGTCAACTTAGGGCCAATATAGGAGTAAGCTATGGTTTTTGCAGCCTTAGCCAGCAGCTTTTCCTGCAATAAAGCCTCTATCCACATCATCCAATCCTCTCCTCCCATAACCGCAATAGTATCTGCTACCTCTTTAGGTGTTGCAGGTTCAATGGAGACATTTGAAATATGACCACTCATCATATCAATTGTTTTATTGCTATAGGGGGCACCTATAGGTTTTAACACTGACTTAAACGATAGGCCTGTTTGGGGATGAGTCCGACGTGGAGATGCCAGGCTATAGATAACTAAATCTACTTGACCACCCCAATCCTGTTTGATTCGTGCAATGGTTTCTTGCTTTATGGAATCTGAAAAAGCATCGCCATTAATGCTTTTAGCATAAAGTCCTGCTTGATGGGCAACTTGTTCGAAAGCAGCTGTATGGTACCAACCAGCAGAAGCTGTTCGTTTATCGTCAGCTGGTCGCTCAAAAAAAACACCTATCGTCTGAGCTTTAGCACCAAAAGCAGCTACTATTCTACTGGCTAGACCATAACCAGTAGAAGCGCCTATGATCAGCACTTTTTTAGGACCAGAGGTAATAGGTGAATGGCTGGTTACATATTTGATTTGTTCTTGAACATTTTGGGCGCAGCCGGCTGGATGAGCTGTGGTACATATGTATCCGCGTACTTTTGGTTCTATAAGCATAGATCTCAAGGAATAAGGGGTTTATTAGAAGGTTTAGGTAATGGTAATTTTTCTGAAGGGGTTATGGTATCTTCGAGTGAATCACTTTCAGGATAGGGCTCATCTTCAGAACATATCTGGGATACAGCATCGAAAAGATGGTCGTCTTGATACTCCTTTATAGATTTATGATCCTTACCCATTTTACATTTCCCATCAAAATAAGCACCCTCCTCAAAAACCAATTTATTGGCCACAATATCACCCCATACGGTTGCAGTTGATTTAAGAACAAGTAACTCTACCACTTCTATGGTTCCTTTTACCTCTCCACCAATTTCAGCATTGTGGGCTACAATGTTGCCTTCTACCTGAGCGGTATGGCTTAATACTAATTTTGCTTTTGTTTTAATACCACCCGTTATCTTGCCTTCTATACGTAAGTTGCCTGTAGTGTTTATATTGCCTTCTAAGTGAGACCCTTGTCCTATAATATTGCTAATGGTTACAGGGTTGGCACTCTTTGTTTTATTATTAAACATGCTTTTTTAAGGGTTAATATAGTCTTCCGGATTTAGTGGAACACCTTTGTTCCAAAGCTCAAAATGCAGATGCGGCCCCGTAGAGATCTCTCCAGAGTTGCCCATAAGGGCTACTACATCACCTGCTCTAACCAAGTTACCAACTTTTTTAAATAAAATAGCACAATGTTTACAGATTGAGACAACGTTATTATAATGTTGAATCACAATAACCCATCCTGTATCAACCGACCAGTCAGACAAAATTACAATTCCCGTTGATATGGCTTTAACAGGAGCCTTCTCTTCTGCTACAATGTCAACTCCATAATGTTTTCCTGCTCTATGAAAGGGTTGGGTAATCTTTCCATTAATAGGAGAAAACAATAGAGGGGATCCTATGCTAATAGGCCCGTTTTCATTGATTGATACTACTGGAGATGATTCTAGTTTTGAGTCAGCTGCTATTGGCTCCGGAATAGTAGAAGAGATTGGGTTAGGTAGTGCGTGTTTAGACTTCCCTTGAATAATTTTTTGAAGGGCGTCAATAAACTTTGTTTGGGACCTGATTTGTTCTTCTAATGTTGCTACTGTAGCAGCTAAGGAAAGTATTTTTTTTTGATTTTCTGTTTCTATATATATAGGATTCATCCATTTGGCTAAAACAGTTTTAGCTAGCCATAAACTAAAACCAAAACTTATACACAACCAAGATAAAAATAAGGTAATAATGGTAGCATAGTTAAAAGGGGGCGTTATATACTCCGCAAAATTTTCAACATTTCGAATAACTAGCTGGTACCTACCTTCGAAATAATCCAGAAATTTTTTGTACGTACGCAATGATCAACTTATTTAATATTAAACATCTAAAAACCTGCGCTATGACTTCACATTGGTATGCATGCCACACTGTAAAAGCACATAAACAAAGAAAAAACGCCACTTAATTTACCAACTAGGGTGAACAAATAATGGAGTCAGCTTAAGATATATATTTAATTGATTATTATATATAATATTATATAAAAAAACGCCCCTTGTAAAATAGTTGTGATCAGAAAGCGCCCCTTAT
>NZ_JAACGG010000077.1:0-2991 GCF_022810525.1 Candidatus Cardinium sp. cByotN1 | reverse complement strand
TAGCATAAGCCATAGTGGTGGACGGAAACACAGCAAAAGCATGGAGTGCCCCCTGCCGGAATCGAACCAGCAACCTACTGATTACAAATCAGTTGCTCTGCCAGTTGAGCTAAGGAGGCGGCCAAAATCAATTGGTTTATTAAAACAAATATAGGGAAATATAGTATAAATGTATCAATAAGGCTATCTAAAATATGGATTAGCTAGCTAGATATGCCAGAAAAAAGAGCATAAAAAAGCCTTGAAAAGTGCTTTGTAAGAAGTAACTAAGTACATTTTTCCTACCTAAGCTCTTTAATACGCGCTGCTTTACCTTGTTTGCCTCGTAGGTAGTAAATTCTAGCTCTACGCACACGGCCCTTTCTTTTTACTTCTATTTTCTCAATATTAGGACAAAGCAAAGGAAAAATGCGTTCTACACCTACCTCTTTAGATACTTTACGTATGGTAAAAGTCTCTCCATTGGTATTAGGGTTTTTACGTTGAATAACGGCTCCTTGAAATTGTTGAATACGTACTTTATTGCCTTCTTGTATTTTTACATGGACGTTGATGGTATCTCCAGCCTTAAAAGAGGGAAATGTGCGCACTGGTTGAGGATTACAAGTTGCCTCAACATATTTTATTAAGTTATGCATAACTAGTCAGAAAATTAGAATAAATGTTAATGCAAAGATAATACTATTTTTGAAATTCCGTACCTTGCAGTACCGTAAATGGTAATAAAGATAGATCAGGGCGTTTTACCTTCACTCAATCAATTTTAATGAAAAATATTCGAAATTTTTGCATCATTGCCCATATTGATCATGGCAAAAGTACTTTGGCAGATCGCTTATTAGAAGTAACTAAAACAGTTGGCATACGTGATCAAAAAAATCAAGTGCTAGATAATATGGATTTAGAACGTGAGCGTGGTATCACGATTAAAAGCCATGCGATCCAAATGGAATACTTATATAATGGTCAATCTTATTTACTCAATTTAATTGATACGCCAGGACACGTAGACTTTACCTATGAAGTTTCTCGATCAATTGCTGCGTGCGAGGGGGCGTTGCTGATAGTCGATGCAGCACAGGGGGTAGAAGCGCAAACGATTTCTAATCTCTATCTCGCCCTGGATCAAAACCTTACCATTATTCCTGTCTTGAATAAGATTGATTTGCCAGGGGCCATGCCAGAGGAGGTAAAAGATCAAATCATAGAACTGATAGGGTGTGATCGCGATGAAATCATTGCTGCTAGTGCCAAGCAAGGTCTTGGGATTGATACCATACTGGAAGCAGTAGTCAGGCGTATACCTGCTCCTACAGGGGATTATCGCGCACCCCTGCAAGCCATGATTTTTGATTCATTATATAATACTTTTCGTGGTGTAGAGGTTTATTTTCGGATTTTTAATGGAGCAATTAAAGCTGGAGACCAGATTCAATGTATTAGTACAGGTCTAGAATATAGGGTGGAAGAGGTTGGTATTTTAAAGTTGCAACAAATACCCCAACCCACTTTAAAAGCAGGGCATGTAGGCTATATGATTGCTGGCATTAAAAATGCGAGTGAAGTAAAAGTGGGGGATACCATTACCCATGTAGATAAAGCTGGGCGTCCGTTAGGGGCCATGATTAAGGGATTTGAAGAAGTCAAACCTATGGTTTTTGCCGGCATCTATCCAGTAGATACTACGGAATATGAGGCATTGCGAGATTCTATGGAAAAATTAAAATTAAATGACGCTTCATTGATTTGGGAGCCAGAGAGCTCTGCTGCTTTAGGTTTTGGATTTCGATGTGGTTTCTTGGGGATGCTCCATATGGAGATCATACAGGAACGCCTAGAAAAAGAATTTAATATCACTATTATCACTACCGTTCCATCGGTACAGTTTCATGTAATAGATCAAAAAGGTCAATTGATAGATGTGCAAGCACCTGCAGATATGCCCGACCCTAATACCATTGATCGTATTGAAGAACCGCTTATTCAAGCACAAATTATTACAAAATCAGAATTTGTGGGAGGGATTATGAAACTTTGTATGGATAGAAGAGGGATTTTTAAAAATCAAGTTTATTTAACCGCTGACCGTGTAGAACTTACGTTTGAACTACCCTTAGCCGAAGTGGTTTTTGACTTTTTTGATAAACTCAAGACCATTTCACGCGGGTATGCTTCCTTAGATTATGAATTATCTAGGTTTGCTAATGCAGACCTGGTGAAACTAGATATTTTATTACATAATGAAAAAGTAGATGCACTTTCGGCAATTGTACATAGGTCCAATGCCTACGAACGAGGCAAGGTTTTATGTAAAAAGCTTAAAGAAATCATTCCTAGACATATGTTTGAAGTGAGTATTCAAGCAGCTATTGGTACAAAAATTATTGCTAGAGAAACGGTAAAGTCGCTGCGCAAAAATGTGATTGCCAAATGCTATGGTGGTGATATTTCACGAAAACGAAAGTTGTTAGAAAAACAAAAAAAGGGTAAAAAACGAATGAGACAGGTGGGATCAGTAGAAATTCCCCAAGAGGCTTTTATGGCGGTATTAAAGTTGGATGATTAAATAGCATGTTTAACTTATTTATATCCTACCTAGTCAGCACTATGGTAACACTACTAGACCAAAAAAGCAAATAGGCCTATCTGTTCACAACACTGGTAAATAATGAGGCCGTCGTGATAGGCAGTCATTATAATTTTTGTTAATGCTCTAGCCTTACTTTTTGATATTTTTGGTATTTTGGAGCTATAAATCTTATTACTTATAAAGTATTTTCAATTGATGTAGAAACATTTGTGTACACAAGAAAAGTTTTTAGTATCCATTCAGCATATGGTAAGGCTACGTATAAACACGCCCCTTGTAAAAAGCTGCGTATCTATTCACCACTAGGGCAGCGTACGTAAAGAAAAAAACGCCCCTTGTAAAATAGTTGCGATCAGAAAGCAGCCCTAGCAGCTGAAATAGAAAAACAGCTTGTTTGAAGC
>NZ_JAACGG010000076.1:0-10217 GCF_022810525.1 Candidatus Cardinium sp. cByotN1 | reverse complement strand
TGCTAGTAAAAAAACGCGCCCTTTGAAAAAAGTGCGATCAGAAAGCGCAGTTTACAGATGAAAAGAAAAACAGTTGCCGGGATGGATTGCAGGTAGGCTCCTGTTTTTCCAGCTGTAAACTAAGCTTTCAGCCACTTTTTTCATCAGCGCTTGATTTTTTGGTTACTTTTTTATCAGGAAAAAAGTAACAACAAAAATTCATTTTCTACTAATTTCGTCAACACAAACCAAAGAGTTGCTAAATATAATCGAAGAAAAACCACAGTCGTGAACGGATACGCTTTTTTCGTATGCATTCGAGCCTATGGCGGTTCTAAGGGGCGTTTTTTAGTCCACTTCTGCCACAGTAGTGAATGGACATGTTTTCCTTTAGTTATAACCTATCTCTATGGATGTCAGCTAAACAGAAATAATTAAAAATATAGCTAATAACCTGTTCCTAACAAACACAACAAGCTGCTTAACAAGGCACATGTCCTGGTGTACGTGGAAATGGGATTACATCCCGTATGTTTTCCATTCCGGTTACAAACAATACAAACCGGTCAAGCCCTAAACCAAAGCCACTATGGGGTATGGTACCGAATCTTCTGGTATCCAAATACCAGTCCAAGTCTTGAATCTCATTACTCTGCATGGCTGCTTGTAAATAATCTATGCGCTCTTCCCTCTGGGATCCCCCAATAATTTCTCCTACACCAGGGAAAAGTAAATCCATGGCTGCTACTGTTTTGCCATCATCATTTTGGCGCATGTAAAATGCCTTGATAGCTTTTGGATAATCAGTTACTACTACAGGTCTTTTAAAATGGTGCTCTACCAAGTAACGTTCATGTTCCGATTGTAGATCCATACCCCAACCTGTAACAGGATACGCAAATTTACCATGCTTGTTTGATTCAGAATCGATTAAAATAGCGATTGCTTCTGTATAGGTAATACGGGCAAAAGGCTGTTCTAATACAAAGTTTAATCTTTCTAATAGCGGCATGGGGGCAGTTTTATCTTCTTTATTTCTATGGCTAAGCAAGCGTTGATTTAAAAATTCAAGTTCTGCTGGGCATGTTTTAAGTAGGTAGGCTAATAAAAATTTTAACAATGCTTCTGCTAGTGCAATCGTATCGTCCAGATTATTAAACGCTACCTCTGGTTCAACCATCCAAAATTCTGCTAAGTGTCTAGTGGTATTAGAATTTTCTGCTCTAAAGGTAGGTCCAAAAGTATAGACTGCTCCTAGCCCCATAGCAGCTGTTTCTGCAGCAAGCTGTCCAGAAACGGTTAAGTTAGTAGCTTTGCTAAAAAAATCTTCTTTAAAATCAATGTTTCCATCTAGATTTTTAGCTGTATGCATAGGATCCAGGCTGGTTACACGAAACAATTCTCCTGCGCCTTCTGCATCAGCTGCTGTAATAATAGGTGTATGGAGGTAAAAAAAACCACGCTCATGAAAAAAGTGGTGGATGGCATAACTAATCGCATGCCGGATCCTAAATACTGCGCCAAAAGTATTGGTACGAAAACGAAGATGTACCAATGAGCGTAGAAATTCCAACGAATGAGCCTTTGGCTGTAAAGGGTAGTCTGGGGCATTCCCTAGTAGGGTGAGTTGATGGCCATGTAATTCTATTGATTGGTTGGCACCTTGTGAGGCAACTAAACTTCCAGAGACGGCAATGCTAGCACCTGTAGCTAGTTGGTTGAGCAACGCTTTTGGTAGGTCAGATGGGGTCATGACTACTTGTAAATGTTGCTGACAAGAGCCATCATTGAGTGTAAGAAATATGACCTGCTTATTGATGCGTTTGGTACGGATCCAACCTTTTGCTTCAACCTGCGCACCAACTGTGCCAAATTGTAAAAGTTCTTTAATTTTGGTATGCAATGTATTCTTTTTAGATTAGCGGTTACTTTTGTTTTAGTATATTGATAAACCCTCTGTAATAAGAGCTAGACCTATAAATAGTAAAGCCTAATCTATAAATAGTTTTTATTTAATCCAACTGAATGCTAAGATGCAGCAATTACACTTAGAAAAAAAGTTAACGCAAAGGTTGTCTGGACAACAAATTCAGTTTATTAAGCTGTTGCAAGTACCTACTGTAGCGCTCAACGACTATATCTCAAAAGAAGTTACAACGAATCCTTTGCTAGATGAGGGAACATCCTTAGACAATGAAGAAGTGGCGCCCTTATCAGAGCCATTTATTCAAGATCTTTCTAATTATCGCTCAGCTGATTTAAATAAACAAACATATAAAACAGCATCCCAATCTGCTCGTCACCTTTGGACACCAGCTATTGTTTCACTGCAAGAAAAATTAAAAGAACAACTTTATTTGCTTGATTTAAGTAAAGTAGGGTATATAATAGGGGAGCATCTGATTGGTAGTTTAGACCAAGATGGTTACCTGACATGTGACCTAGAAGTTGTGGTGCAAGATTTGCACGTAATGCATTATTTAGAACTTTCTTTGGAAGAAGTAGAAAAAGTATTAAACGCTATTCAGCGCTTAGATCCACCTGGTATTGCGGCTAGAAATCTCCAAGAATGCTTATTAATACAACTAAAAGGACAGAATCAAGAAGATCCTATTATTCAATTAGCCCAGGGTGTGGTAAGGAATTGTTTTGAGTCTTTTACAAAGAAACACTATCACCTAATCGTAAAAAAATTAGGCCTTTCAGATACCCATCTTTTAAAAGATGCTCTAGCCCATATTGCTCGGCTTAATCCTAGACCAGCTAGGCATACCAATGGCATAGATTATAGCAATGATTACCTTATGCCAGACTTTATCATATGCCAAGATCAAAGAAGGCTTACTGTTGAGCTAGTACATTATCCTGTGCATAAGCCACGTTTTAATCAAAAGTATCTTACTATGCTGGAAAGTTATGAACAAAAGACAAATCAAGACTTAGCAAGTCAGGAGATGATTGCCTTTTTGAAAAAAAAGCTAGAGCATGCTAAATGGTTTATGGAGGCGCTTAGTCAACGTAGTCAAACACTTTTAAAAACTATGGAAGCCATTTTACAACTGCAGTATGCCTTCTTTCTAGAAGGCGAAGAAACAGATAGATTAAAACCAATGGTTTTGCAAAATGTAGCGGATAAGGTTGGCATGGATGCTTCTACGATTTCAAGAATTGTTAACCAAAAATCAGTTCAAGGCAAGTTTGGTGTCTATCCATTAAAATTTTTCTTTTCTGAAGCCATCAGTAGGTCTACTGGTGAAGATATTAGTAATAAAGTTGTTAAAAATAAGATTTTAGAACTCATTAACAGTGAAGATAAGCAAAATCCCTATTCGGATGATCGTATCTTATCGCTATTAATAGCCCAAGGATATCATGTGGCACGTCGTACGGTAGCTAAGTATAGAAAGCAATTACATTTACCAGTTGCTAGGTTGCGGAAGGTACTGGTATAATAATAGAGCTAAAAGGGCTTTAACCTAATAAGTTGTAACTGACTTTTAAGGCAAGTTGTTTGGGCCTATGTTTTTTGAGACCATAGAGTAGGTCATTACTGATAGATTTTCTATCTATGGCTGACCAGGCAAATTGCCAACAGATATCTATTAGCACATTAGCTAGATCGATACCAATGCCTACTATATAGCCATTGATTTTTTTGCTATAGTTTGCTATAAGATTATTTCCTTGTAATTTCGTATCATCTAAACTATTCAAAGGTATGCGAAAGATGAGTCCAATGTGAGGACGCAACCAACCCAAAAAAGGCATGCCAATCGTGAAAGGCACGGTAATATATCGGAAATGCGCTCTATTTAACTGATTGGGTAATTTATGCCAATCTAATACAAAGCAAGGGGCTAGTTTAGCATATAAAAGCCAAAGGTCTAGTTTCGCAAACCAGCCAACCTGGAGTGCCAAGTTCTTTGTATCAATTTTTTTGGATGACGCACTTGTGTCGAAGCTACTATAAAAGCCAGCTATACCCAAAGATGGTCCTGTGGCGATGCCAATAGCCCTTGATGGATTTGGTATAAGTGCATACGCTAGAAAGAGAGGACCCAGAATAGATTTTTTTATGCTTATTAGCTTCATAATCTAGCTGTAAGGTTAATTTTGAGGGGTTGCCTTTGTTTCATTAGATGCAGGCTGCTTTTGGATATTGGTTGCATCTTCTTGATCCGTTGGAAGCAATGGAGCATTTAATGCTTGTTCTTCCTGTACTTTAGCCAAGTTGGGGCTTATATTCAACTGGGGGGTATTTTTAAGAAAAATGGAAGATAAAAGGGTTAGGAAGAGCAATAAACTAACCAGCACCCAAGTTGCTTTTTCTAGAAAATCTGCCTTTTGATTAATACCAATTCGCTGCACAGAAGCTGAACTACCACCTGAGGGAGTGATTCGTTCTTTAGGTTCTTGTAATAAGATAGCACCGACCAATAGAATGGCTACGATAATAATAAGTATAGTAAGCAAATTGAATATAGACATAACTAAGAATTACTGTTTAAGCTAGCAATGATATCCTGAATATACGATTTTTTTTCAGGATGCTTGTCCATTATATAGTTATAAATTTCAATGGCGCGTTTGTATTTTTTTTGTTGTATCATTATTCTGGCCAATGTTTCAGTTGCAAAACGATCATCTAAAGTAGTTCGTTGCTCGGAGAGATCTACGGACGTGTCCTCTTTTAAGGGTACTGCCTCTACAAAAGGATCGAACTGCAAATTTTTACTTAAAATGGTATCGATAATAGAAAATTGTTTGATACTATTTTCATTGGTACTTTTTTTTAGCGATTTCTTGGCAATTAGTTCTAGGTAGTTATTAGCGGTAGCAGCTGTTTCTTTCCAAGATGTAGGCTGGGTACTTCTAACAATTGGTGGGAGTGAAAGTTTGTTTTCTAACCATTTCCGAAAATGCGTACGATCAATAGCATAGGTAGCAGCCCTTTGAACCGTCATCTTTTCTACATCTTGCTCTTGCTTATAGTGTGCCTTGGCAAGGAGTGCATGGGCTAGGTAGAAATAAGGGTATGTTTGTATAAGGGACTCTAAATCAGGTATGTCTTTTGGGGAAAGCTTGGCAGGTTGTGTCAATAATGTTAATAGTCTTTGAACGTGCATGGTAAAAACAATTTGAATAGACTTTTTGCAAAGTATCTCTTCACAACATGAGTAAAAAATTAATTTTTAAAGCCATTCAAAAGGCTGCTTATGCCCCAGAATTGGTAGGAGACACGAATCACAAAAAAGGGATCTACTACACAAAATTTGAGACACCGGATCTAAGTTTACTAGCAGAAGTGGCGTTTCGAACGCAGGCTAATCTTACCAATTATCTTCTATAGATTTGTTACAAATATCATCTACGAGTTGACAAAAAATTTCTTCAATCAATAGAGGTTCTTTTTCTAATTGATTTTCATTGGAAAATATATCTGCACTAGCTGAAAATTGTTTTTTCTTAAATGAGGATTCTTCATCTGCAGGATTCAAGTAAGAGACTTCTATGGTTATGGTTAAGCGTTGTACTTCTTTAGGGTTATTATCCCCAGAGCTATAATCCCCTTTATCTTTTGTACTAAAGGCTGTATGATAGGCAAAAGATTTAATTACTCCTTCGTATTGGATGTCACCATCTTTTTCTTCTTTGGTCAAAGTAGTCATGCGCAATATTTTTGATTCCAGTTTTTCAGTAAGTTTTTGGGTCATATCTGTTGGACCCTCTGAAACCTCTGTATAAAAAGATTTAACAGAAAAAGTCTTAATATCAGGAGAAAGTGCAACACCTGAAAAGGTAAAAAGACCACAACTGTTTAACCATAATAAGCTAAAAAAAAGGTATAGACTATTTCTTAAAATCGGACTCTTCAATCTCATATTGTTTAATTTTTCGATAAAGCGTTCTTTCAGAAATCCCTAAATCATCAGCTGCATTTTTACGATTTCCGTCATTTTTTTTCAGAGATCTACGAATTAATGCTTGTTCTTGCACTTCAATAGAAAGGTTTTCTGTTGCTTGGGACTCACCCATACAATTTACATTATCTTCTTTAAAGGATTGTGTTGTATCCAAAAAATGGATTGGCTTAGCTTTATTTTCTTGCTCACTATGAGTTTCAAATAAGCGTGCATGGTTTTTGATCATGGGATGGTTCATGGAAGCAGACCCCATTAGGTTAAATATTAATTCTTTTAATTCCGCAACATCTCTTTTTAAATCAAAGAGAATAGGGTATAGCCATTCTTTTTCAATCAACCCATTATCATTCCATTGTTTATACAATACGGGTAAGGTATGGCTTTGTGCTTTTGGTAAATATTTTTCTAGTATGCTTGGGGTAACTATAACCGCTTCTTCAAGTAGTGCTATTTGCTGTACAATATTTTTTAGCTGACGAATATTACCTGGAAATGAATAGGTGCGTAGCATATCCTTTGCATCTGGGCTAATCTCTAGGGGTTTAACATGGTATTTTGTAGCAAAATCACTAGAAAACTTATGAAATAATTGTATGATATCTGCACCTCGTTCACGAAGAGGGGGGATGCTAATAGGAACGGTATTGAGTCTGTAGTATAAATCTTCTCGGAATTTTCCTTGCTTAATGGCATAGAGTAAATCTACATGTGTAGCTGCCACGATACGCACTTTGGCTTTTTGTACACTAGAAGTACCTACTTTTACATATTCTCCATATTCTAATACACGCAAGAGTCTGGTTTGTGTCCCCAAAGGCATTTCACCTATTTCATCTAAGAAAATAGTGCCCCCATTGGCTTCTTCAAAATAACCTTTTCGGCTTTCTATTGCTCCTGTAAAGGAGCCTTTTTCATGGCCAAACAGTTCAGAATCTATAGTGCCTTCTGGAATAGCACCACAGTTAATAGCTATAAAGTTGCCATGGCGGTAGGGGCTTAGTGCATGAATAATCTTGGAGAAAGATTCTTTTCCGGTACCACTTTCTCCCCTAATTAAAACGGAGAGGTCGGTAGGCGCTACCTGCATGGCTATTTCAATGGCTCTGTTTAACGATGGAGCATTGCCAATAATATTAAACCGTTGTTTGATGTATTCGAGATCTTCTTTCATAACTTTCATAGGCTTAAGCTACCACGTTTCCAAATAGGGTGGCTGCGTTGCAATCTACGATTTGTACCGCTACATAATCTCCTATTTGGTAGTTCCCTTTGGGAAATACTACGATTTTATTTTGACTGGTTCTACCTTGAAAAAAGGTTTCTGATTTTTTGGAAGACTTTTCAATTAAAACCTGATAGACTTGGCCTATACTTTTTTGGTTGTGCATTAAGGCATGTGCACGCTGTTTAGCTATAATTTCACTTAATCGGCGCTTTTTAACCACTTCCGGAACATCATCCGCATATTTTCTAGCGGCCAATGTGCCTGGCCGTTCAGAATAGTAAAACATAAAAGAAAAATCATATTGCACATAATCCATTAGCGAGAGGGTATCTGCATGTTCTGCTTCTGTTTCGGAACAAAATCCTGCAATCATATCAGAAGAAATGGCACAAGATGGACCTAAAATATGCCTAATAGCCACAATTCTTTCGATATACCAGGCGCGGTCATAGGTACGATTCATCAGTTTTAAGATGCGGCTATTGCCACTTTGAACAGGTAAATGAATATGCTTACAGATGTTAGGATAAGCTTTCATAGTATACAACACTTCATCGGTCATATCTTTGGGGTGAGAAGTAGAAAAACGAACCCTTAACTGGGGATCAATCTCAGCCACCATAGCCAGTAATTGGGCAAAGTTAATGGTTGCATCGCTAGGCTTTCTATGATCTGGTGAGGCAGTAGCTGCCGTGATGGATGGACACCAATTATAAGAATCTACATTTTGCCCCAAAAGGGTGATTTCTCTATAGCCTGTTTCAAATAATTGTTTAGCTTCTTGGACAATAGAATCCGGATTCCTACTTCGTTCACGTCCTCGCGTAAAAGGGACAATACAAAAAGAGCACATATTATTACATCCTCTCATAATAGAGATAAAAGCAGTGACACCATTTGAATGCAATCGGACAGGTGCAATATCGGCATAGGTTTCTTCTTTGGATAAAAAGGTATTGACTGCTTTATGTCCTTGATCTACTTGACTAATTAATCGGGGTAAGTCTCTATAGGCATCTGGACCCGCTACCAAATCAACTACTTTTTCTTCTTCTAGTAATTGGGTTTTAAGCCGTTCTGCCATGCAGCCTAATATACCGACAATCAGATCGGGTTGTTTGATTTTCTGTTGGTTAAAAACCAATAATCTATTTCGAATTGTCTGTTCAGCTTTATCCCGAATGGCACATGTGTTGATAAGAATCAGGTCTGCTTCAGAATAGTGATCTGTAAAAACAAAACCTTGTTGCGCCATAATAGAAGCCACTATTTCACTATCAGAAAAATTCATTTGGCAGCCATAGCTTTCTATATATAGTTTTCTAGGAAAGGGAGGGATTTGGCTACTAGCCTCTTTAGATAGGCTTGGTGTTGGTGAACCATGCTTAGCAATAAATGTTTTGTTTTTCATATGAATATCATTATGGTGCTATATATACTATAGTCGTATCTATTCAGCGCACATCGACAGCAGTAGGTTATACCTGAAAAAAAACTTTATTGACTTAAGTGTCTTAGACACTGTAAGTTTATCCTTATCAACCTAACTGGGCCTTCTTCTTCTTATATCCTTAGCTATTCATTGATTCCGCTACAAATTTCTTCTGTTCTTCCAGAAATTCTTTTATCATTTTGTATGTTTTACCTGGATCTGCACAAGATAATAACGCCTTTCCTAAATGTCTGTTCATCAGTCGGCCAAGCGATTGCCCCAATGTTTTCGATAAGGCATCTTTGAATTGCCTATCACGCTGGTTTGATAAAACCAATGCTAATTTTTGTGCTTATAAAATTTACATAAATCTTGTCCGTCCATACTATGATCTCATGGATAGTCGGATTGTTTTATCAAGCTGTAAATATTGAATTTTTTATCTGTATAATACTTCTTATACTTCTCATATCCTTGGCTATTCATTGATTCCGCTACAGATTTGCTTAATGCTTTTTCGAACTCGTCCCAGGACTTTTGGTTCATTTTTTTACACTTAACTGGATTTAATATACTATGATGCATTAGTATATTATAGAGTTGCTTTTTGAAAGATTCGTTGGCTAGTTGGCAAAACTGTTCGTCTAATGCCTTTAAAAAAGAATTTTTAAATGAGCTATCAAGCTGTTTTAATGAATTTAATTCTGAGCTTACCTCGCTCTTTAGCTTTTCTTTCATTGATATAATAAGCTCTATAGTAATGTCTTCGTAGATTTTCTCTATGGCAGTCATGAATCTTGTGCCATAATAATCATAATCAATTTCCATAGCATTTAGACTTGAATCTGTATTATTTGATACATCCTTTCCAGCTCGTAGATTATTGAATTGTTGTTTTGTATAATATTCCTTGTAGTCCTTATATCCTTGTTCATTCATTGATTCTATTACAGATTTTGCTAATGTTTCCCAGCACTCATCGTAGTTCTTATATCCTTGTTCATCCATTAATTCTATTACAGATTTTGCTAATGCTTCGCAGCACTCATCTTCTATTTTTTTGCCCTCAAGTGGATCATATTCAGAAGTAGGTCTGATCAGTTGGTAGTACGATTTCTCGAATGTCTTTAAAAAGTCATCTTTGAATTGCCTATCACGTTGGTTGGATAAATCTAATCGTTCGTTTAAGTCCCATTCTAATCGATCCTTTATGAGGCTCATTATCAATTCCTGTGTAGCGCTAAAATGTTGTCGTAGAGGGTTCTTGTTCGATTCCTTGGATGTATGGCTAGAATGTTGTGGTAGAGGGTTCTTGTTCGATTCCTTGGATGTATGGTTAGAATGCTGTAATGTAAGGTTCTTGCTGGAGGCTGTGTTGTTACCAGAACCACCACAGTTAGCCCCCATTAATGTAATGGTAGACAATAGACCAGCCTGGTACAAAAATTTTATATAGTTGCTCATTTAATGAATTTTTTATTTTACTTTTCTGTATCTGTTCAAGGCTTTTTTAACCACTTTTTTCTTGATAAAAAAGTGGACAAAAAATCAAGCCCTGTGTAAAAAGTTGCGGAAAGCGTCCGTTACAACTGGAAAAACAGAATCCGCCCTTCTTGCCTCCTTCTCAACTGTTTTTATATTTCAGTTGTAACGTTCG
>NZ_JAACGG010000075.1:0-18444 GCF_022810525.1 Candidatus Cardinium sp. cByotN1 | reverse complement strand
TCGAAGAAAAACCACAGTCATGAACGGATACGAACAAATAGGTGATGATAGAGTAGACGATTAGCCATTTGCTTACCGCTTAGCAAATTTCTGAATCACAGCTACTGTTTCAGGACTATCCAATGTACCTGAAAGACCTGCAGCACGAAGCAAAGCAAATAAAGGATTAGAATCATCAATAGGATGAACATGGATTGTATTGTTAATAACACGCCTAATAACACGCCTAATAAAATTTTTATTTTCAGCAAAAATATTGCTTCCAAGTTGACTATAAACTGGAAGAGTGCAATCATGCCTTCTATCAGAATTACTTGTTTGACCAACTAGCACGTCTGCTAACACATTCTTCAAACAATTATTTAGGTCAAAAGGCAATTTAGTCCCATCAATTATATTAAGGATAGGCAATAAATCTATTTTTCTTTTAGAGTCTACTGCACCTGCTATTGCTAGTATAGGAATATTGGTTTTAGCAAGTTTACCTTGAAGCCTACGGAAAAATGAATTGCCTGGCTTTAAATCTTTCACTCCTGGTTCTTTAGAAATTGCATCATATTTTCCGAAGCATTGGGTAACCAAATCTACTAATTGATCTGCTGCATGATTCATGATGTTGGTTAACGAAGAACGTAATAATGATGGGCATGCACTGTTCAAGCGGTCTCGAATATATTTCTTTAATGAAGTTTCATTTTCGAACCTAAGCAGAGGGGCGCCTTCGAATGGCGTATTGATGCCAATAATTTTTACGTTGTAACCTTCTTTTTGGAGTTTAGGTGCTAACGCAGATACACGAAGTCCTCCTTGACTATGGCCAATGAGTATGATAGGACGCTGCTTAGCGTCAGGTATTTTTGAAACTTCAATTGAAAATTCTTTATGACATTGTTCAGCTTGTTCCTCTATAGAAAGAGAGTGGGTTTTTCCCTCTACACTATTTGAAAGAATGATCAAGGCACCAGGGCACTTTTTAGGAAGTTCGCCTGCAAGGAATTTAAAACAATTAGCCGTATCTCCTAAGCCATGGGCTAGGAAAAATATAGGTGGCTGATTTTGGGCTACATCCAAAATAGTACTACTAGCAGTATCATGATTTTGCCACGCAGAAGAATCAGAAGAATCAGAAGAATCAGAAGAATCAGAAGAATCAGAAGAATCACTATAGCTTTTCTCTACATCAGGAAGGGTATCATTTTTACAGTCACAACCAATAAACAACAAAGAAATAGATATGAAAATAGGAATAGCAAGATACAATAGCTTAGTTATTTTATTACAAAAAACTTTTCTGGAAATAGGCTGAAATTTCATGATAGTAAATTATTTAATAGATTTTTTTACAAAACATTTAGTCATTACTGACCCATAGTATGGGTAGATAAGTTTATAATTATTATAAGCTTTTTTTGTCGGGCTGATCTTCCGTATGACCTTTTAATGGCAATTGCACATAAAAAGAGGCATGAAACAAGAAAGAGATAATTTCTTGATTAACAGTAGCCATAAATTTTCTAAATAAATGGTAGGCCTCAAACTTAAAGGTGATAATGGGATCTTGTCTTTCATAAATAGCATTTTGAACTGATTGCTTTAAATCGTCCATAACACGTAAATGACTTTTCCAATATTGATCAATTACATGTAAGACCACCATACATTCTAAATTCTTAACCATAGCTCTTCCATTAGAATCCATAAAGTCGTTAAAGTAGGTAGAGGCTGTAATATAGATTTTTCCATCAAAAAAGGGAGCTTCTAAAATAGTACTACGACCTGATGCAGGAGACTTTTTAAAATAGGCCCATAACATGGCTTGTAGTGCTGCGGAACGTTCGTAATAGATCTTAGTTAATTGCTGATAAATATCCTCTATAAGCACTTCTTTCTTTTTACCTGTAAAAAATGACGCTGAAAAAGGATCTGAAAGGCCAAATACACTGGCAAAAATGGGGTTTAGAAAACTTGCTTCTAGCTTACTATCTTCATGTTCTATAATGTTGGTGACCGTATCATAGAGCATATTCATAATATCAACCTCTACGCCTTGACCTAATAAGGCATGATTTCGTCTTTGATAGACTGCACCACGATGGGTACCCATTTCACGATCATACTCTAACAAACGCTTGCGCATGGCAAAGTTGTTCTGTTCTACTTTTTTTTGTGCTCTTTCAATAGACCTACTAACCATTCTATGTTGAATCACCTCCCCTTCTTCTAAACCTATTCGATCCATTACAGAAGCGATTCTATCAGAACCAAAGAGCCGCATTAAATTATCTTCTAGAGAAAGAAAGAACTGAGAAGAACCTGGGTCGCCTTGTCGTCCAGCACGGCCACGCAACTGCCTATCGACGCGTCTTGATTCATGACGCTCAGTACCAATAATAGCCAATCCGCCAGCTTCTTTAGAAGGCTGTGTTAGTTTAATATCGGTACCACGACCTGCCATATTGGTAGCAATGGTAACGGTACCAGTAATACCAGCTTGTGCTACAATCTCTGCTTCTTTTTGATGATGCTTTGCATTTAAGATTTGGTGAGGAATTTTACGAAAAGCGAGCATTTTACTTACTAATTCAGATATTTCCACTGAAGTAGTACCGACTAAAACTGGACGCCCTTGGGTAGATAACGAAACAATTTCTTCAATAATGGCATTGAATTTTTCCCGTACTGTTTTGTAGACTTTATCTTCTCTATCTTCCCGTAACAATGGCCTATGGGTGGGAATAGGTACTACCGCAAGGCCATAAATATCCCAAAATTCCTCAGCATCTGTTTCGGCTGTACCAGTCATACCAGCTAGCTTATCATACATATGGAAGTAGCTTTGCAAGGTAATGGAGGCATAGGTCTGAGAAGGTTTTTCAATCTTAACGCCCTCTTTTGCCTCTAATGCTTGGTGTAATCCATCTGAATATCTACGTCCATCTAAAACGCGTCCTGTTTGTTCATCTACAATTTTTACCTTACCCTTGGCTACAATGTAGGCTACATCTTTTTCAAATAAAGCATAGGCTTTTAACAACTGATGCAGGGCATGTATGCGTTGTGCTTTTACCTTATAGGCTTGTTGAAAATAAGTACGTTGGGCAAGTCTTTCTTCATGGGTCAACGTAGTGTCATTCTCAATAGTGGCCATATGGGCTGCCACATCTGGTAAGACAAAGAAAGATGGATCTTTTTCTTGCTCCGTTAAATGAGTAAGCCCTTTTTCAGTGATTTCAACACTGTTATGCCTTTCATCAATGGCAAAGAAAAGAGGTTCGTCAGCTTCCGGCATCATTTTACTATTTTCCTGTATGTAGTAAGACTCTACCTTATCAAGGATCTGACGCATGCCTTTTTCACTTAGAAATTTAATTAAAGGCTTATATCTAGGCAACCCTCTATAGGCCCGAAAAAGGGCTAGCCCTCCTTCCTCTGTGTTGCCTGCTTTTATTTTTTGCTTTGCTTCTTGTAACAGCTTAATAACTAGCTCCTTCTGCAGTGCATACAAATGCCCAATTTTACCAACCAACTCTTGATAAATATGTTCATCGCTCTCTTCTACAGGACCTGAAATAATGAGTGGTGTTCTAGCATCATCAATAAGTACAGAATCAACTTCATCTACAATAGCAAAATAGTGCGCACGTTGTACCAAATCACTGGCATCGGTTACCATGTTATCCCTGAGGTAGTCAAAACCAAATTCATTATTGGTACCAAAAATAATATCTGCTTGATAGGCACGTTGGCGCTCAATGGAGTAGGCTGGGTAGTTATCTATACAGTCCACTGTAAAACCATGAAACTCAAAAATAGGAGCCATCCATTCTGCATCTCTCTTAGCTAAATAGTCATTTACGGTAACCACATGAACGCCTTGATTGCTTAGGGCATTTAAAAAGGCAGCTAAGGTGGTAATAAGCGTCTTGCCTTCACCAGTAGCCATTTCGGCTATTTTCCCTTGATGTAAAACCATTCCGCCTATCAATTGTACATCATAGTGCACCATTTCCCAAACAACCATATGTTCACTTACTGGCCATTGATTTTGCCAAATGGCTTGCTTGCCTTCTATGGTTACATAAGACTTACGGGCTGCAATGGCATGATCATGATCATGAGCAGCAACGGCTAACTGGTTATAATCCCTAAAACGGCGAGCCGTTTCTTTGACAATAGCAAAAACACGAACCAGGACTTGATCTAAAATGTCTGTTAAGGCTGCTTTGTGTTGTTTCTTTAATTGCTCTAACCGGTTATATTGGTCTACCCTTGCGTTAACAGCAGCCAAAGCATGGCTTGACTGTTCATCCGAAGATCTATTGATTTGTGCCATTTCAGATGTAATAGGCTGTAAATGGGCAGCTATCTTTTTGCGTATAGCGGTCACTTCTTCCCGTAATTGATCATGAGAAAGCGGGTGCAATAACTGATAAATTTGGTTGATTTCGCAAACTTTTTCGTTGTAAAAACGGCGTTGTTTCTCTTTCTTTGAAGTGAAAACGTTAGCAAAAAGTCGATTAAACATCTTGTATATGGATGAAAAAAACAGTTCGTAGCTGTTGAGCAGATTGGTAAATAATCTATTGGTTACTTTGTAATTTACTTTTTTCTTTATTAGAATTGCCCACTACCACCGAGTGGTATAGAGCGAACAATTCTAGACTTGGCAAACTATCTATTGCAAGACGCAAGGTGGTGATGAGAGGACTCGAACCTCCGGCCCACGGATTTTCAGTCCGATGCTCTACCGACTGAGCTACATCACCAACAGAATTAACGGATAGGCAATTTAAGCATTTTAAAAAACCTAAACAAGGCAACGAGTGCGTATTGAGTAGGTTGGCAAGGAATTGTTCATTTACTTGTTGGATTGCATAATCGTAATTATGGGCACAATAATTTTCAAAAAAACCAAAGCGTTTACCATAAGGCTGATGCCTTTATTAGGCATCGTACATTTATACAAATCCCAATTCTAATTTGGCTGCTTGAGACATTCGCTCTATGGTATAAGGCGGCTCAAAGGTAAGATGAACCTTTACTTCATGTACGTCGGGTATAGCTTTGACTTTTTCTTTTACTTGACTAGGTATCATATCTGCAGCTGGACAATTAGGGGAAGTAAGCGTCATTAAGATTTCGATATTATTGAGTGGTAAAATAGTAATCTCATAAATAAGCCCTAGTTCATAGATATCTACGGGTATCTCTGGATCATAAACTTGTTTAATAGCTTCTACGACTTGTTCTTTTTGAATCATAGCTGGTCAGTTTAAATAGATTAATACAATATAACTTAAAAATAGCCTGTATTCAGTACTACGGTAGGGATACATATAGCAAGAAAAGAGATCCCTTGTAAAGGGATACAATCATCAAGCACCCCTTACAGCTGAAATAAAAAAAGAGGCTGCTGACGGCTACAAACCAGCCAATTCTGTTTTCCAGGTGCAAGAGGTGCTTTCCAAAACATTGTACAAGGGACGTGATTTTTGGGGTAGCTTGTAATCAAGCAAAAAGCAGGATAATGGACTACTTAGTTACTTGTGCATTATTTGCACTGCTAAGTTCTGCTTCATGTTTGGCTTCAGCCTCTGCTTTTAACCTGCCTAAGGTTCGAACAGCTATTAACCAAAGTATAATAACAGCTATGATAATCAGCACAATTGGTGTACGAATACCACTAATTCCACCACCACCAAATAAGTAAGACATAGCTGTAATCAATACAGAGGCTAAACTTTTTCCCAAACGGGAACCTACACCATCTACAGCTGCTTTACCACGGACCTTTGTTTCTTCATCTAGTGGAATATAGACCGCTTCTTTAGTAGGATCAAATAAGACATATTTAACCGACTTAATCAACACTACATTGTAAATACCTACTTCAACGGCCAGATATAAAGAACTAAGATGAAAGTCCTTTAAAATAGGATCGAACACATCACCAAAACGAAGGAAGGTAAAAAATAGAACGGTCATCACCAAAGCGGTAACTGGTGTAACAGATGCCGCAAAACGCCATCCTCGTTTTATTATAGGTGTAGCAAGAAAAAGGGTTACTAAAATAGAAATAATACCTACTGCAGTTTGTTGTTGAGCATATATGCCTGCCAGAATAGTATCATCTCCAGTTAATTTTGTATACTGTTCGATTTGATCTTTTTGTACAGCTTCAAATAACGCAATCACTAAGCCATAACCAATTACCAATATAGAAAGCAACATAAGGTACTTGGAACGAGCTAGAAATTTGATAGACTCTATAAAAGACATTTTTATTTTGACTTTTTTAGGCTTTTGCTGAATCTGATAGTAGGCTGGATTAGCTTTTATATCTGCAGTAAAGTAGTTGTATATTACTAGAATCAAAACGATAGCTATAATCACAAATTTTAAACCTTGGTGAAAATGTTCAGCCACGCTATCCAACTTAAGAATGGATCCAGCCAGAATACTCCCAAGAGCCGCAAACATACTTAAGAAGCTATAAAAACGCTTAGCCTGATTTACAGCTGTAATTTCATTTACAAAAGTCCAAAACGTTACACTTAATGCAAAAGTGCCCCAAGCCTCCGCATGGATATAAAAAAGCGAAATAGGCCAATGGCAAATAGCTTTCCAAAGTGCTATAAGATTCGGAAATCTTGCTTCAAATATTGTAAAGAACGTATTCAGCTGCAATAGCTCTCTTTGTGGCAGTAAAAACAAAAAAGACAAGGTAAAAAAAGCTAAAAAGTAAATCATAACAGCATTAAAGCGGCCATCTCTTCCCGTAGAACGACTGACTTTCCCATAAAGAATCGTAAAGAAAATCATACTAGGTGTAATGGCTGCTGCTTTTAACCAGTAAATAGCGGTGGTACCAACTTCCTTTATCATATTCATATCTTTAAGGGAGCGTGTAAGGGCATAACAAAAAGATATAAGAATAAATATAAAAGCCATTGGCAAAAATTTACGCAGCTCACTTTTGTAAATCGGGAATATTATTCCACGTACGTTACCAAATTCTTTTTTCGTGCTCATTGTGTTTTTAATTTAGTTAAAATATAAAGTATGAAATAAAACTAATTGGTAGATTAGATACTTTATGATGTTGTAAAATGTTTTTTTGAAATGCTACTTTTGCTACTAATTTGCATTTGGATTTGGTGTTTACATTTATTGTGTATGCCAGAGTTTTATTTTGCACTCCATGTCCTATACAAATCGCTCAGCCTAAACGAGTAGCAAAATAAGTCTGCTAACCATCATGCTCTTTTCATAGTTCTGTATTTAGGGTTAGATAATTGGATACGCCCTCAGGAGTAGCTTTTAGCGCTTTACGCCCTTTTGCCCAGTTGGCTGGGCAAACTTCTCCAAATTGGAGGACATGTTGCCACATGTCAATGATACGTAATATCTCATGGATGTTTCTACCTAATGGTAGATCATTGATCGCTATATATCGGACGACACCTTGTTTATCGATTAAAAAAGTGCCACGATAAGCTAGAGGGATACCTGTGAAAATCAATTGGTTATGCTCGTTATAGCTCCAATCACCTCCTAGCACACCATAGTTGGAAGCAATGGTCTTACTGGTATCAGCAACTAATGGATAAGTGACACCCATGATACCTCCTTTTGTTTTGGGTGTATGTAACCAAGCAGCATGCGTTTCTTCTGTATCAGTAGAGCAACCAACCAGTGCGACATTGCGTTCTATGAATTGGGGTAAATGTTGTTGAAAGGACAATAATTCAGTAGGGCAGACAAAAGTAAAATCTTTTGGGTAAAAGAAAAAAAGTACTTCTTTAACCCCTAAAAACTGTTCCAGTGAAAAGTCAGTTACAATGTTTTCACCATCTATGACAGCAGGCGCCTTAAAAATAGGGGCTTTTGTTCCTAATAAATGCACAGTATATAGTAATAGTTATAAAAAGGTAACTAGCCGCTTATTGTTTTTAATCCTAATCATTGTTTTAGGAATAGAAATGCGGGTAACACATTACAATGCAAATTTATATTTTTTTTTATAAATCTCATAGTACACTAGCTGGTAGACTAGTAAGTGGCTCGTTTAGCTAATAGGGGCAACTTAAGGATTTTGCCCCTTGGTAAAGCCAAGCATAAGGATTTTGTACGATATTTTTTTCTTGATGAAAGAATCAGCTTAAGCATGCCTTTAGAAAGGCAAATCATCCTCTATATCGCTAGCAGATGGACTGGTTACAGTTGATTCATTGACTTTATTGCCTTTTTCTAATCGCCATGCCTGCAAAGCATTAAAGTATTTGACAACTCCTTCTGGATTGGTCCATTTTCTGCCTCGAAGATTGAAATGAACGGTTATTTCTTCTTTCTCTGTAAATCCATCTAGCAGATCACATTTGTCCTGAATCAACTCAAAAGAGATATATTCTGGGTATTGTGGATTTTCTACATATTCTACCACAAAAGTTCTTTTTTTAAATGATTCAGACACTTGCTGTGGCGGATTAATTTCAAATAATCTTCCCGTTATATGCATATATGTAAATGTATTTTTAATAAAATTAAAGATAGACGCTTGTCAAGGCTGGATCACCCAGATGGCTTCTTTATTATGGAGCCTACTTGCGATTATCTTAATTATTTTTGGAAAATACAAAAGTAACCAAGAATAATAGCCCCGATATGGTCACCATAGTAGCTGCCATTGAACTATTTAACAAGAAACTGGTATAGTATCCGCCAATAGCGTTTAATATAGCAAAGACCACATTGTAAAATAACAAACGTTTCAGACATTTTGTGACCAAATACATAGTTGCTGCTGGAACAATTAAAAGGGCAACTACTAAAATAGCGCCTGCTATTTCAAATGCAGCAACCGTTGTAAGCGAGGTTATGGCCATTAAGCAATAGTGCCAACGGGTAGTATGCACCCCAATACTTTGGGCAAATTGTGGGTCAAAAGTACTGACAAACAGATATTTATAACCAATTCTAAGAAAAATTAAGTTGATGACTAAAGCGGTTAATAAAATATAAAATGCTTTGGGTCCTAGATTTATACCACTAGCAGTTCGCCATACATCTAATGAAACAGTTGCCAGTTCACCATAGAGGCTACATTCTGGGTCTAGATCTATTTTTCTACTGAAAAAAGAGATTAAAATAACTCCTAAAGCAAAAAGAAAGGTGAAATTAATGCCTATAGCCGCATCTGCTTGTATGCTTATTTTCTTTTCTAGAAATGCTATCAAGAAGGTGACCAGCACACCTGTTATACCGGCTCCAACAATGAGTATAGGGGAATTTTTAGATCCTGTTATCAAAAGGGCCAATACAATCCCTGGCAGTGTTGAATGGGCAATAGCATCTCCCATCATCGCTATTTTTCTCAACACCAAATAGGTACCTACTAAGGCACAATTTATGCTTGCAAGAATAGCCACAATAATGGTCCATAATGCATCCATAGCTAACCTTTTGCAACTAAAGCTATTTTTAATACCTCACAGAGCCCAGGCCAACTATGGCTATTTTGCACTCCTGTTTGCATATTTTTTAGCGTATAGTGGTTCATAGCTGATTCTGTTTCGCCTAGTATGATCACAAAAGGGATATTTTTCTTGTGGGCATAGGCTAGTTGTTTTCGAATTTTTACCCGCTCAGGATATAATTCTGCCTTAAAACCAGCTGCACGTAACTGACTCAGTAAATGGAGGATTTCCTCTTCCACTTTTTCTTCAATATTAGTTAATAATACCTCTGTTGTGTAGTTGGTAATAGACTCAAAGAGATTTTGCTCCTCCATAAGGTCGTAAAGTCTATCTATTCCAAAGGAAAAGCCTACACCAGTTCGCCCAAGTGCTCCAAACAGTTCTCCAAGACCCTCATACCTACCTCCGCCACCTAGGCTGCCTATTGGAGTGCCAGCTACCGTCAATTCCATAACGAGTCCGGTGTAATAAGCCAATCCTCTTGCTAAGGTTGGTTCAATAACACATACACCATCTGGTAGCCCAAGATCATAGGCGTGGGTGAGTATACTACGCAATGCTTCTACTCCCTTTGCCCCTTGATCTATATGACCAATGGTTTGCTCTAATTGTATCAAAAGCTGAGCATTGTTCCCTTTAAAGTTTTGGAATAGAACAAGTGATGCAATTGTTTCTTTACTAAAGCCTGCTGCTGTTAATGCAGCCATAACTTTTTCGAAGCCCATTTTCTCTGATTTATCTACAATGGTACAAAATAATTTTTCTTTTTCTGCATCAGTAATAGCAGACAATAGGCCCCTATGGTTAATTTTGATGGAAAAATCTCGTATTCTCAATTTGATACATACATCATAGATCAATTTTAAAATTTCCGCTTCACATAATAAAGAGCTACTGCCCACAATATCGGCATCACACTGTAGAAATTCTCTATAGCGGCCTCTTTGGGGTCTATCTGCTCGCCATACAGGTTGCATTTGGTAGCGCCTAAATGGGAAGCATATTTGATGTTGATTCGCTGCAATATGACGCATTAAAGGGATGGTTAAATCATAACGAAGCCCTTTGTCGCTGATGAGTGGGCTCCATTTTTTGTAATCTTGCAGGTTTATTGCTGAAGCGATGCCTTCTAGAAAATTACCAGACTTAAGTACATGAAAAATCAGTTGCTCTCCTTCTTGGCCATATTTTCCTGTAAGGGTAGTGCGATTTTCCAAAGCAGGGGTCTCTAGTGGTTCAAACCCATAGAGTGCATAAATAGACTGAATAACAGAAAGTATATAATTGCGGCGATATACCTGAAGGGAATTATAGTCGCGCATACCTTTTACAAGACTAGGTAATATAGTCATCTACTTTTAACTAATATAATAGGTGAAAGATAGGCTTTCATTTGGAACTATGATAAACACTAATTTAAACGATCATTGGATGATTCACAATACTTAACTTGATGAGCTGAAATACCACTACAAGATTTTGTTGGCTTTTTAAAGCTTTTAACCTAAAACAGCTTGTATATAATATTAGATCTAGAATAGACATCCGTTTTATTTCTAAATGATTTGAATCTTTATTCAATAAAGTATTATCTTGTTATATACAATCTTATTTTTCATAATTTATTTGCTAAAGTATTATTTTTTTCATAAAACTGTGTTTTCTGTAGCTCTTGCAGATATATACACTATTACTCAGTAATACCTATCTTTTAGTAAAATCTATTCTTTAGTTATAGTTACTAAGAAAACTAAAATATCGTAAAACTTATCAAGATACAGATCAATTCATGTATAAGCAACATACATCTTATTCAAGACAGCTGAGTCGTATTCTCGGCTTGTTAGGTATGCTGTTTTTGAGTGGGGGAGCTTGCTTGTTAAACAAGATACAAGAGAAAGTTTGGCCGAGCGAGCAAAATGAGACAGATAGTTCATCTGGAGTGGTAGATACAAGTCCTAAACAAGAGTCTATCTCTGAGTATAATCCGCCTGATGCAACTGAGATAAAAGAAAAGCAAGAGGTAGCCCCCAATAGAGGTCATAAAAATGGACCAAACGAACCAGATAAGCCATATGATTTATCTGGCATGAGACCTAATATCCGTGAGCAGGAACCTTATAGTGATTCGCTAGCTGATGGAATAAAAATAGGAAAAAATATATCTGAATATGTAACTGAAAAACATGATAATACAATAAATA
Organism: Candidatus Cardinium sp. cByotN1; assembly: GCF_022810525.1. Taxonomy (NCBI): domain Bacteria; kingdom Pseudomonadati; phylum Bacteroidota; class Cytophagia; order Cytophagales; family Amoebophilaceae; genus Candidatus Cardinium; species Candidatus Cardinium sp. cByotN1. The sequence continues at coordinate 6,764 of NZ_JAACGG010000075.1, read as the reverse complement.
TTTGCCTATATCTACCTCAAGAAAGTTTGAATAAAGATGATCAGAGCGCAAGTGATGAGGATAGTTTGAGAGCAGATGACGCTTATACAGAAGAAGGATCAAATATAGATACAGTAAAAAATCACAATCAAAACATTGTTATTCAGGGCGTTAGTGCATCTGCAGAAAAAGAGCATAAACAAGTAGAAAAACTAAACGCAGAGCAATCATGCAGCATATGCGTCTTAACCTTGGATGAAGAAAAATATGGTGTGTGTTCAAAACCATCATGCGAACACGGAGATGATTGCGATACCGTGTGCATCCACCAGCGGATGGTTCACAACCCTGGTTATCCTATCTGCAGACAAGCTGTCCAGGAAAAGATGTTGGAGCCCCAACAGGTGTACAATCCCGAACAACTACAGCAGATTCCTCAAGAGATGGGAATAGATGAGCCTGCATCGCAAATTGATCCGATTCAAACAGAGCAGGAAGACGTCAGAGACGAAAAAGAAGCTTTGGTGCAACAAGTAGAAGCCTCGATTCCCCAGACAGTGATGCACTCACAACAGGAACCGAGCCAGAAGGTAAATAACGAATCTATCAAACAGATGCAGGAAGAAGAAGAGATAGAGATAGATGAAGATAAAGAAGAAGAGAAAAAGAAAGAGGAAGGACAAAAAAACAATTGAGCCTACACACACTCACAGAGGTGGGCTTAGTAGAACCACAGATAATCTAGAAACAGAAACAGATACTACAAAGTATAAAAATAAATAGTTTATTAGTATATTTTATGGGAGTCGAACAATTCGGCTCGTCTTTCTATCGTTATCTTATTTATATTATTACCAATGGAGCTTTTGCTATGCACATCTGAATTAGCAATTAAAGGTATTGTAATTTTAATCTCTTGGGTCCTTCAATGGCTATATGAATATTATAAAGCAGTAATTATTGTAAATGATTCTATGTCTGATAACCAGCTGAATGAAGATGAGATAGCGGATATAAAAAAAGATAAGCCTTCTGTTACGCCTCTTCCAATTGCTAGTAAAGTGGTTGATAAACGACCTCGATCTACTGCTTTTTCCCAGTTAGCAACAGCAAAAACTAGGCTATCTCAACCAGCTTCTAGCGTAACCCAGGAACCTAAACTTTGCTTTAAGCAACAGAAACGAAAATTTTTTAGAAATGCATTCCTGATGCAGGTTATTATGGAACAAAAAAGGTTTACAACCTAAAATTGGATTGATTTAGTTATATGAAAGAATATAACCTACCTGAAGTACCTTTTAAAGAGCATCTAATTACAGTTACAAAATCCTATTGTAGTTTTCGTATAGACAAATTTCTATCAAACGTTTTAGATATAAGTCGGAATAAAATCCAAGAAGCCATTTCAAATCAGTCTGTTTTGGTTAATGAGCAAATAATTAAGTCTAATTATGTAGTTCAATCTGAAGACAAAATAGTAGCACGTATAGCTAGTCCGATAGACTTAGCAATAGTTAGGCCAGAAAAGATACCATTGGACATCATTTATGAAGATGAACACCTATTGGTTATTCATAAGCCTGCTCAGATGGTGGTACATCCAGATACAGCTCATAGAAAGGGAACGTTAGCCCATGCACTATTGTATCGCTATAAAAATTTACCCTTAAAAGACAATATGGCTACTAGGCCTGGCTTGGTACATCGCATTGATAAAAACACATCAGGTCTATTGGTAGTAGCCAAAACAGCGGAGAGCTTGGCATCATTGGCTCGTCAATTCTATAACCACACCGTCACACGAACCTATTATGCATTGGTTTGGGGTGATCCTCAAAATGAGACAGGTACGATTGATTTAAATATAGGAAAAAGCAGCCATAACCATCAAAAAATAGCTGTTTTCCCAGATCATCACCAAGGGAAAAGAGCCATTACCCATTATCAAGTAATCAAACGTCTACACCATGTTGCCCTTGTAGCCTGTAAATTAGAAACAGGACGTACCCATCAGATTCGTGTCCATATGAAACATATAGGTCATCCGATTTTTGGTGATACCCAATATGGAGGCGATATCATTGTTAGTGGCCAACGGTATGCTGCTTATAAAGCTTTTGTAGAAAACTGTTTTAAATTGATGCCTTACCAAGCACTACATGCAGCCATTCTTGGATTTAACCATCCCTTAACAGAAAAACCTCTCTCTTTTGAAGCTCCTTTACCCCCAAATTTTGTTAAACTCATAGAGAAGTGGGAAAAATATGTAACATCCACTATGCATCATGTTACACAAATTAAAAGATTCGATCAAACAAGCCTTCCACTTCTCTAATAGAGAAAGCAATGGCTTACTGGCTATTATGCTCCTGACATTGCTTTTAGTCATTGCCCCCAAGGTATATAACTTATACCAAAGGTCGATTTATAAACCATTAGGTCATAATGCAGCTATTGCTTTATTGGAAAAAAATCTAACCCTATTGCAAGAAAACGCTGCTAAATCAGCACCCATTAACATCAACAGCGCTACTGCAGCACAGTTACAAGAGATCATAGGAATAACGGAACAACTTGCCCTAAGAGTGATAGGCTATAGAGACAAATTAGGTGGCTTTATCTCATTGGATCAATATAAAGAAGTCTATCATTTATCTAACCGCCTTCAAACAAGATTAAGGCACTGTACGACTATACCAGCACCATATAGCCCTAAAAAAATATCGTTAAACAAAGCAACCTTTCAAGCATTGATTTCTCATCCTTATATCTCAGCAGCTCTGGCCAAATCCATTATAGATTACAGGAAGAAGCGAGGAAAATTCACTACTTTGCGTACCATCCAAAAGCTACCAGGATACCATCCTGATTGGGGCAATAAAATAATGCCCTATCTAGCACTTTAATCGTATTTAACCGATTCGGGGCCATAAAATCCTTTAGCTTTATTTTCTTTTTACAAAAAAAATGATTAGAATGAAAAAAAATTTTATAGCATGCTATTGAAACTATAAATTATTGTTAACTATTTTTTTATCTATTGAATACATTTTAGTTTATGGCTTGCTTAACCTTACCTGTATCTATCGTATCCGCCTTCTTGGTATTAACCTTGATAGTAGGCATTTACTTTAGTAGAATCAAAACCACCTTTCGAGTATATGCGGTAGGACATAAAAATTTGGCTACCGCTACTTTAGTAGCTACTCTATTGGCTACTGCTTATGGCGGAGGTGGCCTAATACGCAATGTAGAGTGTGTTCATAGCCTTGGTTTAACGTGGATAGTAGCTACTATATTGCCAACTTGTTTCGGTATGTGGATGATTGGCAAATTAGCCTTACGTATGGGCCCCTTTATGGAACATTTATCTATTGCAGAGACGATAGGTCATGTATATGGCAACTATGCTAGGATTGTGGCTGCACTGATTGGTATTTGTAAGTGTATTATTATAATTACTATACAAATTAATGTAATGTCTTACACCACGAAAATTGTTTTAGGTTCGATTAATCCGCATCTAGTAGCTATTCTTGCTACCTTATTGCTTGTCTTCTATTCCACCTTTGGGGGTGCTCGTGCAGTTATCTATACAGATGTATTGCAATTCCTAACCTTTTCCATCATTATTCCTCTTTTAGCTTGGTTTATGTTTGTGAAAATAGGCAAGCCAATTGCCACTATTATGCCTATGTTAAGCAGCTATACCAACTTTCAATTTAGTAGTCTATTCCAATTTAATAAAAAGCTATTGGGTATGTTACTACTAGTTCCCTCTATTGTATTTGCTTTTATAGATCCCCCTCTTATACAACGAGTCTATATGTGTTCTGACCCGATTCAGGCTCGAAAAGTTTTTTCGTATGCTGCTGCTTTTAAATTTATTATAGCTTCTTTTATCATGCTAGTTGGTCTATTTGTTTTTATAGGTGGAGGACCAGGTTTAAAAAACGTGGAGATTTGGCCCTATATAATGAATAATATTCCACCTTATTTTAAAGGGTTACTTGCGATTAGCTTACTGGCTATGGCTATGTCTACAGCAGATTCTTGTTTAAATGTCTGTGCGGTTATGGTAAGCCACGACATTATCAAAAGCTTATACCAGCAAAAAATAATTACAGAGGCCTACCAACTTAAAATAGCCCAACGCATTACGCTAGTGATAGGGCTATCTGCTATGATAGTAGCTTTGCAATTTAAAGATCTATTACAACTGCTTTTTTGGTCGTTTGCTTGCGCTGTACCTATCCTAGCAGCTCCTTTTATCTTAGCGATTTTTGGTTTTCGAGGTACTTCTCGGACAGCTTTAGTAGGCATGTCTACAGGTTTACTAGCTATTTTAGCGTGGCATAAATGGGTGAATGCTTCAATCAGAATGGATGGTTGTTTCTTGGCTACGTTAGCTAATGGTCTAGCGATGATGGCTGCCCATTATCTACTAAAACAGCCAAAGCATGCCGGTTGGGTTAAGCCAGATCATTCATTTAAGCAAATCCAACAAGCCTATACCCGAAAACGTGCAGAACGGAGGGAAGCTATTCAAAATGCTTGGGCAAATAGGGCAACTATTTTTACTAAGCTGCTACCCACCGATTCTACATTCCGCTTAACGGGGCTCTATCTCATCATGACTGCTATTCTAGGTTATTGGTTTATTACACCAGAACGGATATGTTGGGCCGTAGTCCAAGCTATTTTAGGGGTGCTTTTTACCTCTTCTAAAACTTTTTTTAGCAAAGCCATTCCAGCTTGTTGTATTGGCTTAATTTGGCTAATTGGATTAGCGGCTTATCTGCCTATAAACCTGATTTGGCATTGGTGGCATGCAGTAGATCCGATCTTTACTACCTCTTTATCTCTAGCCCATTGCGCTGTCATTTTATCGGTACTGTCTCTTTATCTAGCCATAAGCGTGGTAGCTACCACGCTATTATTGGCTATTTATCCAATCTCTATTACCCTCTCTTATTCAGTATTATGCTCTTTATTCCCACTTTTCATAGTAGCTTTACTGATATTGTCTATAATCATTTATCTCAAAATTAAGCTAAGTAGTTATATAACCCAAAATCTTTACCTAAAACATCAAGAAAGTATTAGAGAAGCCCAACAGCTAAAAGCATCTCTCTATGACGCAACTTTATTTCCCTCTCATGGTGCTACGCACCCTAAAGGCTATGGTTTTAATTTAAAGCAAGTAGTGCGTAAAGTTGAAGAATCTATCTCCTTTTTAGATAAGGATACTCCCCTTTTTAAAGAAGACTTTCAAAGTATCATCAATAAATTTTATGACTGGATTGTCTTTTTTAATAAAAAAGAAAAAGCTAAGAGTCATGCACTACTGCATCCCACTAAAATTAGCTTAGATAAGCTAATACGTAAGGTAGAGGTTACTTTGTCACAAACGGTAGAAAATCCCCCTAAATTGTTGATAGAAAAAATCAGCGTGCTAAATCAAGAACCATCGCCCGATATGGTATGTGATATCAACCAAGTAGTCTATTCATTGGTTAAGGCTATTTTACGGATGGGTAGATTAGGAGGCACCAATTCACCAGTTATTGGTATACACCTGCATCCTACTTCTTTGCAACTTAAGCAAGCCGACTCTATGAGGAACAATGCTCCTGCATTATTTATGAATTTTCCAGCTACTGCTTTGGTCATTAGTCCGGTTACCACTTTCTATCACGTTTTTCCGAACGTAAAAGCAATCTATGATGAAATAGATACTATAGACGCCAAAAGTCAGAAAGACGCCCCACCATTCATAGATCTTGAGCAACATACTATAGCTAGTATGGTCCGTGCCCATTATGGCTATTTAGATATTTCTGGTGATGATAAGCAGCCTACTATCTTACTGGTGCTTCCTAACGATATAACTGATATTCTTAATAAAATAACTGTTCAATACCCTATAGATTGTTTAACTGCAGAAGCACTTGTTACGCCTAAAGAGCAAGCTGATTCCATGATGACATTAATGAAGTTCCATGATCATTTCTGTAAATCATTGTGTGAAGAAGATCCTATTGATGTAAAAACAATTTCAGGCTTGCTTTTATTATTGCGGCAAAATTTTGGTTTTAAACGTCATGCTTCAGGCCAATTGTTTTATGTCCGTGCGGTACGAATTGCTGCATTACTAACAGATTGGGTTTTTCACTCGCCTAAAGTAATTTATGCTTCTTTGCTTTATGAATTGGTCCGTCATACTTGTTTGCCTCTTTCTTATATCAAAGAACATTACAACTTAGGCGTTTATACCTTTGTATCTAATGTGGTAAAAATAGATAAACGAGAAGAGTTAGACGATCCTGCTTTGCTTTATGTGCAGAATAGATTAGAAAAAGCGATTAAAGAAGATCATGTTCAACTATCTGTACTCTTTATCAAGCTAGCCGAAAGGCTCCATGATCTACGCCACGCAGCCGGTTATACCCATTCAACAGAGGTGCAGCATATGGCCCAAGAAACCTTGGCCATAGATGTTCAGATAGCCCAAACATACCTGGGCCCAGAGATCGGATATCTTTTAGAAAAGGCAGCTAAAGAAGCACTCAAGATTAGTAAGCATACCACTCAAACAAAAAAAGATCAAGACAAGTAGTACAGCCATTTATAACCCAACTGCCTTCTATTTGTCAAAAAATAGATTTAATCTATCTATTCAAATCGCTGGTAAATAAGGGATTTATATGACATTTTTTGCTTGATGAAAAAGTATGCAAAAAATCAAAACTTGCCTCTTTAGGGATATTTATTTGCAATTCTAT
>NZ_JAACGG010000074.1:0-16387 GCF_022810525.1 Candidatus Cardinium sp. cByotN1 | reverse complement strand
CTGCAATGGATGTTGCAGGGTGGATTCTGTTTTTCCAGCTGTAAGGGGTGCTTTGCGCAACTTTTTACCAGGGCTTGATTTTTTGCTTACTTTTTTATCAAGAAAAAAGTAAGATAAAAAGCCTTATAATCAAATAAAAATAATTAAAAATTCCTTAAGTTGAGGCGATTGTCTGTTCCTGACACTGTTAAAAAATGAATTTTTTAAAGCTACTTTTTGCTTGATAAAAAAGTAAGCAAAACATCAAGCTCTATGGCTAAGTGATAGCATTTTACCCAAAGGATTTTATGCCTTAACAAGTGGAGTTGGAGGGAATCGAACCCTCGTCCGAACAAGAAAACCGCAACGCTTTCTACATGCTTAGTCACTGTTTATTGTCGGCGTAACCAAGGTCAGCCACATACCTGATGTTACGCTTATGCGTGGCTATGATTCGCCTTACCATCACGCAACTGGTAACACTAGCCCTATGCATCGATGCCCCTATGCTGATTCCATAGAGCAAAAACCAGCGGGACAAATCCCCCTTAATCTATCGATTAAGCAGCTAGAAGCATTTCTCCTTCTTCTTCTTCCTCTTCTTCGTTTTTACGAGAAGCTCCAGAATTAAAAGTAATACTCCAGAGAGGATTATTGATTACAGCTAAGTTGCCGTTTATGCACTGTGTAAGTTTGATATAAGAGGTAATACTTACAACACCTCGCATGCTTACATTGGATTTAAACTTCCCGTCAATTCCAGTCAACCCCAATCTCTTTTACTTTGATGCCCATAATGGGCTCAAGTATGACTAAATTTAATACTTTTTTATTGGCTCAACAAAAAGTCCTGTTTTTAATTTTTATTAAATATCGATTTATACTCAATAAGTATCAATTTTTTGCATATTTTGGATAAAGAATGTAAATTAATTCAGATATTTATTTTAGCTCAACTCCCTATCTATTTTTGTCATGATATCATTTAAAACTGGTTTTGCTATTGCCATAGCGCTATACATGATTGCAATGAATTATTTGTTGTTTCATTACGTACGAGATAAGTACTTTCGTAAGTAAAAATCAATCTACACCTTAGGCTAATATTTTGGTCCATATTTTAATGTAATCTATTCCATATCTTGATCTATACCCAGGCTATTAGGCCAGGGTTATCTTGTAGCTGCTCCAGCAATGGCGTCAACTTAATATATATATTTAATTGATTACTAGATACAATCATATATAAACACGCCCCTTGTAAAAAGCTGCGATCAGAAAGCTCAGCTTACAGCAGTTTTTTGCACAGGGGTTGATTTTTTGCTTATTTCTTTATCAAGAAAAAAGTAAAATAAAAAAACTTATAATCAAATAAAAAAACAATAAAAATTCCTTAAGTGGACGCCATTGGCCCTTTAGCACAGTGGTAAACATATCTGCAAAAAAACCAAAAACCCTCAACTTACTTTCTATCTTATTTTAATTGGTGCTCAGTTATCTAGTAACATTAAGAAATTTTTTTACCCTGATTTATACACAAGCATATAATAACTCCTAAAATCTAATTTAAAAATTATGATCATTACTAGTACGGAGTGCAACAATCGTTTAACCTTTAATACAAATAATACAAAGTTTGCTTTTAAAGGCCCTTTTGCCTAGATTACTGCCACAAGTAAGCAATTAAGAGGCAATAGGCATAAGCAGCATGAGAAAAGGTTATTTTTATGTTGTAAGCCTCTATTTGACAAGCGATAACATATTATTAGTAATAAAGTGATCAACCCAAAAATGAACTTATCTATCATAACGCCTAAAGGTAGCCTCTTTAATGGGGAAGTTAATAGTATAACATTGCCAGGCGCGCTTGGCCCATTTCAGGTGCTTGCTAATCATGCTTCTGTTTTGAGTAGTTTAATACCAGGGAAAATCACTTATAGAGTAGGCGATCAATCCTCCTCTGTTTCAGTAAAAGGTGGCATTAGCTCAGTAGCTAATAACCAGATTGTAGTCGTTTGTTCGCCTATTGAAAAACAATAATCATGCTCCTGATTTTGAGTAATGGTTAAAAAAATAATATATTTACTAGTAAGATACTTTTGCTATTGGTTCATCTAAGCAAATAGGTAAAGTTTATAGGTAGATTAACCAGGCTTTTTTTAGCCTTTTTGCTCAATTACTTTGGGCATGCAATTATAGCGTAAACATAACTAACCATAAATAGACTGAAAATGCTGCACCATTGCACAAGCATTATACTATCTGAAGTAAACCAGTATATTCAGTTTAAAACAAATGTAAAGGAGCCAGCCATATCCCTAGCAATTTTAGGCAATAGTGCAGAAGGGGGCAAGGCTTCAAGCGGGCTTATCATGAGGCTAGTAGACATTGCTTCAGTAGGCTTATGCAGCGACCCTACGCGATATGTACCGCAAGGTCATGGCTTTGTCTTACGGAAAGCTCCAGAAGCATTTAACCTTTACTTCTTGTTTTCTACCGGTTATAAAGCAGCAGATCTATTAAAAAATTTAGAATTACTTACTTATGTTGCGGTGTTCTTTCAAAATAAATCGCATTTTGATACCTCCAATACCCCTGTTTTACAAGAAATAGGGATTGAAAGTTTTTCTATTGAGTTAGTTAAAATGACTGTATCAGAAAAATATATGCTTTGGAAAAGTTTACATGAGCCCTATACCCCTTCCTTGCTCTATAAGGCAGGTCTGATGTTTATAGCTGATGCTACTATAGATCTAAAAGTAGTTTCAGCATTTTCATCACTTGAAACTTAATCGCCATGGCATTTACAACCAAATTGTTTCGGATAGTTGTTTCAAACAGTTATTACAAGTCTAATGCTATTCAAAACGATTTCAATATTCAGCCCATTCGGTCGACTGCTTGCTGGATGGCAGAACGTAAAGTTCGTATCTTAGATCACCCAGATGGGATAGAGCTCATATGGCTTTCACAAGGCTATGATGATCCGTTAGCCTTGCTTAAAAAAAAGGCAGATGGCATTACCCTCTCCTTTGTGATGACTTTAAAAAATAGCCAAGCATTGAATCTGGCTCAATTAGAGACAGGTTATTCAAACGGGCAAGTTTATTATTTGTATAATGGCCATGCCAGCAACAATCATTTGCTCCATAGCAAAGCTTTTATGAGTGAATCAGATCTGATGAAAATCCAAGATGTACCTCATTATCCCACCGAGCCCGGTTGGAATGTCTTTGCCATGATTGATATAGATCTTACCCATTGCATCCATGCTTTATCTAAGCAAAAAAACAGTCTTTTTGCTCAGCCTGTTACCTATAGAATTAAGATTCAAAATCGCTCCACTTTTTGGAGGTACTATTTAGTCGATACTAAAAAGCGCCTCAGTGGCTCCCTAACCATTCTATCTAATGGAGATGATTCTTATTTTAGCCAGGTGAAGCCTTCCACTAAATTTCGTGATACCTATTGTGCCGAATCTACCATGCCCATGGAGCTTTGTGACCAATACGATCGTTCTTTTTCCCTTTGCGTGTTTGATAAAAACAGTCCAAAAGGTGAAACCATATTATTAGAAAAATTACCCTATCCTACTTATGACTCGCTCAAAAAAGATGGAACTGGTAAAAAAAAACTCTATAGTGATATAGTTGTATATGTTTAGTTTAAACGTAATTTAATTTTTATATAATTAATTAAAATCAAATAAAATGGCTGAAAATTTAAAAACTCCCGGCGTGTACATCGTCGAGAAGGATACAGGTGCCAACGCCGTGGTTCAAGTATCAACTGCAGTTCCTGCTTTTATAGGGTTCACTCAAAGAGCTGAAATTAACGGGAAGTCTTTTCATATGAAACCTGTTCAAATCTCTTCCCTTTCTGAATATGAATTGTTTTTTGGAGGGCCAGCGGTTCCTATCTATACTATTAGAGAAGTATCCGGTGGAAATAAGGATTTGGTTATGAATGGCAAATCTTATGTAATGGAACAAAGCCAAAACTCTACATTTTACCTCTATAATAGTTTAAAACTATTCTTTGATAATGGTGGGGCAGATTGCTTTATTGTCTCTGTTGGTCAATATGGTGATCCAAACGTACAGTTAGAGATTACACCAGATCTATTTAAACAAGGAATAGATACACTAGCTGGAGAAGAAGTGCCAACCATGTTGTTAATGCCTGATTCCCTCTTATTAGATGAAGAAGATGCCTCTTACTATGCTGTACAGACCTATGCACTGGCGCATTGTGGTAAGTATCTAAACAAAGTCGCATTATTCGATATATGGGGTGGCAACAACGAACTATCTCTTGAAGATAAGAACAAATATGTAAATAGATTTCGTGAATATATTGGATTAGATAACTTGAGTTATGGTGCTGCCTATTATCCATGGGTTAAAACCAACATTATTCCATTAAATAGCATTGATTACAGAAACTTTGACTTAGAGTCACTCAAATGTGTATTGCAAGAAGATCATAAAGCCATGCTTTCTAATTTAATCACTGCTACTACAGAGAAAGAGAAAGTTTATTGGGATGCTGGGTTAAAGAATACTAGTAAGGAGTATAAGTTGCTTCGCAAAACGGTTGCCGATCGGTTAAATATCCTTCCAGCAGCTCCCGCTATGGCAGGGCTTTATACCAGAACAGATAAAGCAAGAGGGGTATGGATTGCACCAGCTAACCAAAACCTTAACTCCGTAGTTGCACCAATGGTTAAGATTACCCATGAAGAGCAAGAATCACTTAATGTAGATGGCATTAGTGGTAAATCCATCAATGCCATTCGTACCTTTAAAGGCGCAGGTGCTGCAGTCGTTTGGGGAGCTAGAACATTAGCTGGCAATAGTCCAGAATGGCGGTATATTAACGTGAGAAGGTTGTTTATTCTTATTGAGCAATCTATTAAAAATGCCGCATTTTCTGTTGTCTTTAGGCCCAATGTTCCTGTTACCTGGGCCGTGGTACAAGGTATGATTTCCAACTTCTTAACCAACTTATGGAGACAAGGTGCCTTAGTAGGTGCCAGCCCTGCAGAAGCATTTACCGTTCTGTGTGGATTGGGTGAAACCATGTCTCAAGATGACGTTAATGAAGGTATCATGCGTATTTCAGTAAAAGTATCGGCTCCTAGACCAGCTGAGTTTATTGTAATCACCTTTGAACAAAAAATGGGTGTAGATGGTTAACTAATCCGTCTATAGGGGGCAAATCAATGTTTTGCCCCCTATACTTAAAACTATTGCTTATAAATTTAAAATATTTAAACTCGAATAATCATGGCTGAGAATTTGTTAGTACCTGCTATAGTTCACTTTAATTTAGGCTCTTCAAAGGTCAATATAACTGATTACCATATAGGAGTTGCTGTAGAAAATGGATGCCAGTATGTTAGATCCATTAATGCACAAGGTAAAGCTGTTTATGCGATACATAAGGGGGGGGAAATTAGACAAAAGACTGATATTAAAGTTTCTATACTCAAAACTCCTGATAAAAAGTTTGATGATGAAATTAAAAAGTTAGAGAAAAACTTAAAAACTACTAAGGAAAATGATCCTAAAAAATATGTGGAAGATATCCTTTTTAGTCTTGCCACTAATGATGATAAGCCATTTACACATATACAATTTCAAGGATATGTTAGTGAAATGAGTAGCGAAGTAGACACTGAAACTGGGTTACAGGAAGTAACAGCTGAGCTCACGGTTTATGATCCAGTTAGTTTTGTTATTAAGCAATAGTTTGCTTCACTCATTATTCAGTTCAATATTGAGTTTTTCCGATATTAAGTAATTTAACTAGAATTTCACATATTATGCAAAGCCTAACTTTTGATTATAAGCACTTGAATAAAGCAGGTTTTGATAGTAAAGCCTGTAGTGTTGTAACCGTTACAATGCCTAATCAAAAAACATCTACAAAGGCATCTGTATATGATACATCAACTTCTGCACCACTTTGTCAGAACCAACACAGTGCCCAAGAAATAGTAACTTTCACTGTAGAGTTTGTACCGTTTATAGTAGGCAAACAGTTGCTAGTAAAAGCATATAGCCTAATAAAGGATGTGCATTCAGATAAGTATATACCAGAACCATTTACCCTTTGTATACATAAAAAAGATGGCTCAATAGATACCAAAACAACTGTAAATGATGTTATTATACAAAAAGTAGAATTATTTTTAAATAGGAAAAATGAAGCTACAGGTGAAATGGGGTATATCCGTATACGCTTTACTTTACAAGGGTTGAATCCAGATAAAAAGTAATCGAATTATGTCTTTAAGCTTCTTCTAATCTTTATGGCTGATTTTACTTTAGTCTATTCCCATTCTTTTCAAGTAGAAATATTGGGTGTAACAGATGGTAGTTCTCCGGAATATTTCTATAAGGTTGAAGGATTAAGTGCTGCTTTAAAGATGGAGGCCTTGCTACCTGGTGGGTCTAATAGGCCTTATTATAAATCGAATGCATGTGAAGCTACTGATTTAATCTTAACCAGACCCTTAATAGAAGGCAAAACTAAAATTACGATTTGGTGCGAAGAAGCTATTGATAAGGGCCTTTTTAAACTTACGCAAGCTCATGTTTTAATCCTTAACAAGGAGCGTAAAGTTTTAGCACAATGGACAATAGAGGATGTCTATCCAAAAGCCATAGCCATTACGCCATTTGAATTAAATCGTTCAACAGATCCTGGAGTAGGAGAAACTATTACGATTGGCTATTCTAGGCTAGTACGAACAAAGTAATATCATCTAGTTTAGAAAACTAATTTTATTGATTATGGCTGTTAAAATTAAAGAACTAGTCCTCCAGATTAAAGTTTACGAGACTAATACTAGTAATAAGCAACTAGCAGAGTCTACAGATACTTCATCTAGTTCATTATGCGCTACAGAGCAACAAAAATCAGCATTAGCAAAAGACCTTTTAAACTTATTAGAAGATCAGCAAGCAAGGTAAAGTGATTCATCTATCGTTATGAGTAATGTTAGTAAACTAGTTATTAAAGCATGTAGTGACAATAAATTCTCTTCTTTTATAGGAGAGTTTATTACATCTATTAATCCAGAAAACTTAGCCATTACAAGTAAGGTTTTGTATGATGTTGCTAAACCCATAGCTAATCCTCATCTTGCATACCGTGGACCTGGTCCAAAAGAGCTTTCTTTTAGTCTTTTATTTGATAATACGGGCATTATACCTGGTAGCAATACCATTGCTGTTATGGAGCAAATCAAGCAATTGCAAGATGTTGCCTATAATGTGCACAAAACCAATAATGCCCCGAATTATATTCGTATTATCTGGGGACAGATTGATTTTAAAGGTAGGTTGTCTGATTTAGACATAGTCTATTCTATGTGGCAAGTAGATGGCACGCTTGTTAGAGCAGAGGCACGTATAGTTGTCTTAGAAGAGGTTGTTTTTTTAGGAAAAGGCAAATCGGCTGCTGGTGTAGATAGTAACTATACAAAGCCATCTGGTGCTCATGCAACCTCTATGCAAAGGAGCCAGACTGGTCAAACTTCACCTATTAAAGGAGATCATCTACCACCATCTCAGGAAAGCTTTGCACCGACACCTGATGGTATGAATGGTCCTTACAGTGGTGCACCAGCTGGTGCTTACGATGGATCCCCTGATCAGGTTTATCATGGATCTAATGATGTTGGCCCTGTTTATGCTTCTTCCAGTGTTGGTAAGGCTGATCCTACTAAACCCACTTCTAGTCTCGAGGCTACTAGTCCTACTGCTTCCAGTACAGGTGCCGCTGGTTCTGCTTCTAGTACTGCTATGGATCATGCTGGTACCTCATCAAAAGGGGGTGTTGCAGGTAATGGCCCTGGTGGGAGTGGTGGTGGCATTGGTGGAGGTGGTCATGAGCCAGGTACCAGTCCAGCTAAGTCTGGTAGAAATACAGCTGCTTCTCCACCACCTACGGCTCCAAGTAAAGCTAGACCAGCTGGTCCAGCCCCCAAAGGGGCAGGTAGCGCTTCTAAAATGGGCAAGCTAGTAGCTGCTAGTTCCGGTATAGCTGGCGGTGCTGCAATGGCAGCTACCGTAGCTGGAGCCAATAGTTTGCGTAGTCTAAAAGACAAAGCTACTGGATTGAATTTCTTGAGAAGAATCAAGAATTTTGTTAAAAAAGTAGCCCCTAGGGTCTATGATGCTGGAAAAAAAGTAGGTGGTCATCTAAAGGGGTAGTGGTTCCTAATCGTTACTTTTAAGTATTAACAAGCATATCAATCATCATATCCTTGGCTTAGCAGCATAGCCCATATCTTTGAATGATTAGGGGAGACCCTTGAATATTTTTTATTACAACGGCTTGATATTGTTATTTTTCGGGACTATTTGTTCTAAACTTAGCCAATTCTTTTATTTTAATTCCTTATGGCAAATGTTGTGGCAATTGTAGGGCGATCTAATGTAGGTAAGTCTACCTTTTTTAATAGATTGATTGAAGCAAAAAAAGCCATTATGGATGGGTCTGTTCATACTACCCGTGATCGGCATTATGGTTATGCACAGTGGGGAAACCGTTCTTTTACCGTTATTGACACGGGAGGGTATATGGTTGGTACCGATCATACCTTTGCCCATGGTATTCGTGAACAGATTCAACTTGCACTAGGTGAAGCCAATTTGATACTCTTTATGGTGGATTGTATGGAAGGCCTCACCGATCTAGATAAAGAATTTGCGCATTTATTACGAAAAATCAATAAGCCTGTTTTTTTAGTAGCCAATAAATCAGAAAGTTTAATGACCACCATGGTGGCACCTAGTTTCTATGCTTTAGGACTTGGCGATCCATTTCCTATAGCTGCTATCAATGGCTCCGGCACAGGCGACTTGCTGGATGCTTTATTGCCTTATCTTAAAGAAGCACCCACTCCAGAAGCCGATCAAGAGCCAGAACAACTCCCTAGATTAACTATTTTGGGTCGTCCAAATGTAGGCAAATCCTCTTTTTTAAATCTTTTATTAGATGAAAAAAGAAGTATGGTAAGTCCCTTATCTGGTACCACTAGAGATGCGATAGATACCCTATATAATCGTTATAACAAAAAGTTTATTCTTACCGATACAGCAGGCATACGAAAAAAATCTAAGGTACGGGAGGCTATTGAATTCTACTCCGTATTGCGTGCGGTAAGGGCCATGCAAGAGGCTGATATCTGTTTGATCATGATAGATGCCCAACATGGCATAGAAGCACAGGATATTTCGCTTATCGCATTAGCACACCGCTATAAAAAAGGGATAGTCTTAATCGTCAATAAATGGGATTTGATCGACAAAGAGGTTACAACTGCCGACAGCTATAGAAGACACCTACTACGCAAGCTAGCCCCTTTAGATTATCTGCCGATTTTATTTGTTTCAACGGTAAAAAAACAACGTGTCTACCAAGCTATTGAAAAAGCACTGGCTGTTTATCAAAATAAAATAAAAAAGATTCCAACTTCTGAGTTAAATAAATGCATCTTGCCGATTATTGAAAAGAACCATCCTCCTGCTGTAAAGGGCAAGTATATTCAAATTAAATATTGTACTCAGGTTACTGCTCACGCCCCTACATTTGCGTTCTTTTGCAACCATCCAGCCTATATTCAACCTAATTACAAAAGCTATTTGGTCAATCAAATCAGGGCCCATTTTGATTTTGAAGGTGTACCCGTTCAAGTGGTATTTAAGAAAAAGTAGTCTCCCTCTGATGGATATTTTTATCTATGTCCAGCTTTAATCACGTACTAATTTGAATAATGTTACCAAGTTGTAGTATATCTAATAATTAATTGATTTAGAGTATATAAAATTGTATAGAATCTGACAAATAAGGTCACTTTTACCTTACTTGTTTCTTTTTTTTGCGTGTGCTGCCATAGGGCTGAATGAATACAACACTCACAAATAATCATAATAAATTTATGCATAAAAATAAGTACGTTTATATTGTTTATCTCATACTTCCATTTTTTTTCTTTTCATGTAGCCAATTAGGACTTAGATATGATACAAAAAATCCAAACCTGCTAAAGGCATCATCTACAACAAAAAAGAAAAAAACTTCCTCCAAAGACAGTCCCCCTAAGTTGTTTGCACAAGATGATACACTAATAAAGGCAGTACGTGGGAATCGTTTCAACGAGGTTGAATTTATTCTAAATTTCGCACAGGATTTAATCGATGACCCGCGCAAAAGACCTCCTGAATTATCTAAAGAATCAATTTTAAATTCTATTAACAATCCGGATAAAGATGGTTATACTATTTTGCATTATGCATTAGATTGTGATGCTTCAATATGTTACCAAATGTTGGCGTTGCTGTTAGAGTGTGAGCTTGTCGATATAAAGGCAGCAGATTGTGAAGGTAGGACGATCCTTCATTGGGCAGTGTCCAGTGGTAATCTACAAGTTGTAGACCTCATATTAAAATTTGCTGAATCGAGATTCTTATCTAAAAACTATTTACCTCAAGACCATAAAGATTTTATAAACATGAAAACCAAGATAGCTCAAGATGGTTCAGGAGGCTGTTCTGCTATATACTGGGCGATTAGTCCAATCTCTTTACCAACAGATAAGCCTGAGTCTAGTCTAGAAATATTTAAATTGCTATTAGATATATCGGAAATTAATGGAACAGATAATCAAGGATATACGCTTGGACATTGGGCAGTTGTTCAAGGTCGTAATGATATATTCAAGCTACTTATTAAATATGGCGCTGATCTAAGTATACAGGATAAAAAAGGTCGTACCGTTTTCCATCTTGCCATAGAAACAATAAAAGATACCATGCATAGTAACTTAGACCTGGCAAACCACTTAATAGATCAGGAAGATAGCATACTCGACCAATTAGTAAGCCTACCTCCATACAGGCAAGAGTGGGATAAAAAAGATCATAACGGATATAGCCCCTTAGCACTACTATCAGATAAGCTTAAATTGACTTTAGAAAATATTAAAGATTGGAAACAAGAGAAAAATAAAAAAATCCAAACTAATAAAAGACCTCATATTGAGAGCACTGAAGTGGAAAATTGTCTACGTTTGAATAAAAAAAAACGTGGTTCCTAGGGCTATTTGAATAATATTCCAACTTATAGTATACTTATAGCTACACTAGTTTAGAGTTGATAGTGCTATGTCGTATCCATTGACTACTGTGGCAGAAAAACGTAAACAAAGTAACTACAATAAATTTATGCATAAAAATAAATATGTTTATGTTGTCTATCTCATACTTCTATTTTTTTTCTTTTCATGTGGCCAATTGGGTGTTAAAATCTCTTCCCAAGAGGGAAAAAAATTAGCAACATCTAGAGGGAAAAACATAAAGTCTGGCCCAGGGGTAAATGCTCCTAATGGGTTTCTAAATAAGAAAAAACTGATAGAAGACATATCTGACTGTAATGTACCAAAGGTTCAAATTAAACTAAATATAATAAAGGATCTAATCAATAAAGGACTGAACAATAAATCTCTTGAAGTATCGTTAGCATCACTTTTACGTACTATCAATGAGCAGGATGAGAAAGGTTATACGCTTTTTCATCATACATTAAAGTCTGATGAAGCGCGGCTAGCATCACTTTTACGTACTATGAATGAGCAGTGTAAGAAGAGTTATACGCTTTTTCATCATACATTAAAGTCTGATGAAGCGCGGCTAGCATCACTTTTACGTAGTATCAATGAGCAGGATAAGGATGGTTATACGCTTTTTCATCATACATTAAAGTCTGATGAAGCGCGGCTAGTATCAATTTTACGTACTATTAATGAGCAGGATAAGAAGGGTTATACGCTTGTTCAGTATACATTAAAGTCTGATACAGTAAATCCTGATACAGTAAATCCTGATACAGTAAAGACATCTTTTTTTTTACATCTACCCATGTTGGAGTTGCTGTTAAGTTATAAGTTTATCGATATAAAGGCAGCAGATTCTGGAGGTAAGACGATCCTTCATTGGGCAGTGTCCAGTGGTAATCTACAAGTTGTAGACCTCATATTAAAATTTGCTAAATCGAGATTCTTACCTCAAGACTATCAAGCCTATAAAGATTTTATAAACATGAAAACCAAGATAGCTCAAGATGGTTCAGGAGGCTGTTCTGCTATATACTGGGCGATTAGTCCAATCTCTTTACCAACAGATAAGCTTGAGTCTAGTCTAGAAATATTTAAATTGCTATTAGATATATCGGAAATTAATGGAACAGATAATCAAGGATATACGCTTGGCCATTGGGCGGTTGTTCAAGGTCGTAATGATATATTCAAGCTACTTATTAAATATGGCGCTGACTTTAGTATACAGGATAAAAAAGGTCGTACCGTTTTCCATCTTGCCATAGAAACAATAAAAGATACCATGCATAGTAACTTAGACCTGGCAAACCACTTAATAGATCAGGAAGATAGCATACTTGACCAATTAGTAAGCCTACCTCCATACAGGCAAGAGTGGGATAAAAAAGATCATAACGGATATAGCCCCTTAGCACTACTATCAGATGAGCTTGAATTGACTTTAGAAGATATTAAAGATTGGAAACAAGAGAAAAATAAACAAATCCAAACCAATAAAAGACCTCATATTGAGAGCACTGAAGTGGAAAATTGCCTACGTTTCAATAAAAAGAAACGTGGTTCCTAGGGCTATTTGAATAATATTCCAACTTATAGTATATTTATAAGTATTGTACACCATACAGCATTATATATAGACCATGGCAAGAATTTGTGATATAACAGGAAAAAAGCCGATTGTGGGTAACAATGTATCCCATGCAAATAATAAAACCAAAAGATGGTTTTATCCCAATCTGCAAAAAAAGCGTTTTTATATTCCGGAAGAGAATATTTGGATTCCATTGAAGGTTTGCACTTCTATTATCCGTACCATTAATAAGAAAGGCATCCATGCAGTGTTAAAGGAAGCCAAACAAAAGGGTACTTTGTCGAAGAAATACCACTGGTTGGTCTAAATGATAGCCACTAGCAATCTTATAAAAAAGTAGTAAAGTAAAATGGCAAAAAAAAAAGGCGGTAGGGTTCAGGTAATATTAGAGTGTACAGAGCACAAAAATAGTGGAATGGCGGGCATGTCTCGCTACTGTACAGAAAAGAACAGAACCACTACTACGACACGAATGGAATTAAAAAAGTATAATCCTATACTTAAACGTCATACCCTTCATAAGGAAATTAAATAATCATTAACCATTATGGCAAAGAAAGTAGTGGCAACCCTTGCCAAAGGAGATGCCGTTAAATTGACTAAGTTGATTCAAGTAAAAAGATCAACCAAAACCGGGGCTTATACTTTCCGCAGTAGGATTGTTCCCTCTGAAGTAATAAAAGAGATTGTGTCTACTAAGTCATAAAACCCGCCCCTTGTAAAATAGTTGCTATCAGTAGTCTTTTGCACAATGTTTAATTTTTAGGCTTACTTTTTGTTTGATCAAAAACTAGCCCTAAAAATTCCTTTGTACCGCTAGGCTAAACGATAAGTATATTCATTAAGTTGCTTCCTATGGGTATCTTTGATTTTTTTTCTAAGTCAACCAAACCTAAATCAAGTTTAGCAGAAGATCTGTCTAAGACACGTCATTCTTTTTGGACCAAGCTTTCTAAAATTGTTGCTGGCAAGTCTACCGTCGATAGTGCTATACTGGATAAATTGGAGGAATTGCTCATTGGTTCAGATGTTGGCGTAGCTACAACGTTCAAGATCATAGATGCTATAGAGCAGCGTGTAGCAAAAGATAAATACCTGACTACAGATGAACTAGACCAGATTTTACAGTCTGAAACCCAGCAGCTTTTACATGCTACATCTAGTTCGCATCAAGAGGTTGTGGGTAGTGTGTCATCCCTTCAACCCCATATTATACTTGTAGTAGGCGTAAATGGCGTGGGTAAGACTACCACTATTGGCAAATTAGCTGCACAATTTATCAACCAAGGTAAAAAAGTGCTCTTAGGTGCTGCAGATACTTTTCGTGCAGCAGCTGTAGAACAACTTACCATTTGGGGCAATCGTGTAGGGGCAGAAGTAGTAGCAGGAGCCATGCAATCAGACCCTTCTGCAGTGGCCTACGAAGCAGTACAACAAGGTATACGTAACCATGCAGATGTGATTATTATAGATACAGCTGGCCGCTTGCACACCAAAATACATCTTATTAATGAACTGGCTAAAATTAAGCGGACGATTCAAAAGTGTCTTCCAGGTGCACCACAAGAGGTATTATTGGTCTTGGATGGTACCAATGGACAGAATGCTTTTCTTCAAGCAGAGGCTTTCACCACTGCTGTGGAAGTAACTGGAATGGTCGTAACCAAACTAGATGGAACCGCTAAGGGCGGTATGGTGCTGGGTATAGCAGATCAGTTTGCTATTCCAATCAAATATATTGGTGTAGGTGAAAAGGTAGAAGACCTCAGGCCTTTTGATGCCCGTTCATTTATTGCTTCCTTGTTTGAGAAATGGTAAAAAGCCTTTGTTGCTGTTTTGTACGTAGGCTTAGCAGCGCGTGCTAAATCAATACAAAGCTTTTTAGTTGATAGTATCGTACATTTGCTTTATAATCTTATTAAAAATTGCAGATCAAAACAATAACCTTACTAAAAAGTGTTTTATACTGTTTTTGTATAGGCGCTTGTTTTAAATGTAAACCTAAAGAAGAAGAGAAAGGTAAAGCACGCCTTGTTCATAATATAGCTGAGAGTAATAAAGCAAAAACATCGGAACCACACCAATCCCAAAATCAAGATACAAAAGAACCATCTCAAACTGTTTCAGAGGATAGGGATGAGCCTGATAACCTTTCTAAATACCCAGGAGATGATTCAATCCAACCTAAGCAAGGGTTAACTCATGAAAAAACAACGAACCTAGAAAAATCAGATCCAGATGTAGCTATCGAAAAACCAAACCTAAAAAGCTCATCTGCAGCCGATACTCCCCAATCGTCTTTACCAGAAAAACAAAAAAATATCAATCAGTCCACTCACTATTGTGTAGCATTTCATGGGTTGACGGAATCAAAAGATACGTTCTATTATTTTGAACCTAATTTGAGGAAAGCATTGCAAGAAGTAGGTTTGACCAATATAGCTTTTATATACCCAGTAGCCAGAGAGGGTTTTTCAAGTGTTTTCTCACTATACGTTGGCGATATCTTTAAAGAAATAAAAAAACAAGTTGGTGATGCTCCAGTACATCTAATAGGATATAGTCAGGGTGGATTAGTAGCGGGTTATTTAGAAAAGAAGCATGGAGATCAATTAAATATTGTTTCGTCTACTTACATTTCTACTCCATTTCGTGGAGTAGGTGCTATAAAAGCTACTCAATCAGAAGTCAAGAAGTTTAGTCGTAACGCCTGTGAGGCTTTAGAAAAGTTAGCTAAATCTCAAGACCTTGATAGTCAAAAAATTAATAAAACAATGCAAAGAAACCAAAAGCTGTTACGCTGCATAAGTAACTGGTTGATGCGGCCTATTACAAGGGGGGTAAGCGCTTTACAACCAGATAATAATCAAGATCTGGTGAATTACATTCGGAAGGGTTCTCTCAAGATACCTCATTTAATTATTGGCTCCTATGTTTCTTTTGGCGACATATTTGATATTTCCCCACAAGAAGCAAAAACACTAGACTGGGAGTATGCAAAACTTTTGAAAAAAGACCCATTTCTTAGTCCAGCAGACAAGAATAGTATGAAAAATGATACTATGGTCCCATTTCCTAGCCAATTAGCTAGGCGGGGTAGTATTGACGATATTAATCTTGCTGGTATAAAAGATAGTGGTAGTGAGATTCCTGGGCCTACAGGGTGTGAGAATACGACCTATTATGTTTTGCCTAAAACGGCTCATGCTTGGAATCTACCTATTATAGATGGAGATTTATATATACAGAAAAACAGTCTGCCTATATTGGCATCTCCTCAGGTTGCTTCCGTTGTTGCAGCATTTTTATCTAAGCAAATCAGAGCAGCATATTAGATCCTATCTGTTCACCCGATGGGATCAATTTAAGGATTATATCTTCGTTATGGTTTAATTGGTCTAAGTAATATGGCTTGCTTTGAGGTTGCCTGACTCAAATTTTCGTTTCCGTTCACCCAATGGCGTCAACTTAAGATATATATTTAATTGATTACTAGATGCAATGATATATAAAAACGCCCCTTGTAAAAAGCTGCGATCAGAAAGCTCAGCTTATAGATGAAAAGAAAAACAGTTTTGTTTGAAGCCCGCGCAGCGGGCGAGTTCTGTTTTTCCAGCTGTAAGCCGAGCTTTCAGCAGTTTTTTGCAGAGGGCTTGATTTTTTGCTTACTTTTTTATCAAGAAAAA
>NZ_JAACGG010000073.1:0-2181 GCF_022810525.1 Candidatus Cardinium sp. cByotN1 | reverse complement strand
CTGCGCTTTCTGATCGCACTTTTTTGAAAGGGCGTGTTTTTTTACTAGCATAAGCCATAGTGGTAAACAGAAACACTGCCATAGCCTTGAATGTATGCCTGGTACAAAAGGCGCTTTTTCTTTCTAAAGAGGCTCAAGTATGGCAGGCTTGTATAATTCATGAAGAACTATTAGATTAATATTAAGCGGAAAAATAACCTAAATCCACCTAAAAAGCCAAAATTAGAGGACCTTACCAACCAAATTTTTGTTTAACTTTGCGTGGTGTCAGAATAGCCCTGAAAGAAAATAAGGATTAAAAGCTAATTACAGATAATTCAAGCATAACAATTTACCCAGTAGTAAAAATTAATTTAATAATAATTATGGAATGCACCAATCCGCCTAAACGTAATACAACATATTTTTTATTAAAAGCTATTTTTAGTTTTATTTTTTGCTTGTTTACTAACTATGATGAGGGAACAGCAAAAGAGATATTGAGTAGCGATTCAATCATAATCTTACAAAAGATAACAAAATTTTGCAAGCAAAATTTATCTAAAATAAGTAAAGAAAATAACCTATTTGCCTATTTTGGTTATCAAAAAACATATCACTTGCAACAACCAGAAGTGGAGGCTTCTGCTAAACGCGCTACTCAGCAGAATCAAGCCAACGATTCAACTAGTCGGGCTATACTAAACCAAACGTTACTTCGGCCAATAGAACCAGCTGATGATGATCAAAAAAGTGTAACTATTTTAGATGAATATGAAAAAATAAAAAATTTTTATGCCTATGATCCCGTAGGTCAAACATGGGTAAGAATCAAATCTTTTAAAGTTATAACCGAATCTTTGGGGAATAAACCAATAGATCTAAAGCGCTATGGTAAACCTTATATGAACTTTTGGGCATATGATGTCTCAAATCAAACTTGGCACAAGGTTAGCCTTATACCCTATTTGCAACAAACCAACACCCAGATAAATAACCATTCGCCTGCTACTGCTATACAAGAATCAGCTCCAACAGATCGTAGTAACCAGTTGAGTGATCTAGCTACAGATGAGTTATTGGAAGAACTGCTGGGTGTTCACACATTGGCCAAACAACCCAAGCCTGACCAAAAAGAAAGTCCATGGGCTAACTTATCAGTGGATTTCACGATAGGCCCTGGAGCTGTGTTTTATACCAACTGTTTGGAAGAGATGCATTTATTACTCCAAAGAGAAAACAATGAATACTTTTTCAAAACTAACGCAGATGAAATATATCAGCCCAATTGGTTTCATGATACGCTTTCACGTTATAAGCTAGCAGATTTTAATCTATCTGATCCGCGTATAACACAAGGTAGTGCTGAAAATGCAACATTTAAAGGTAAAGGATGGGCTATTCCTATTACATTAAGCATACAATACACCCTGTGGAAGCGACTGTTTGTGGGGCTTGGTAGAGAAATCGTCTTTAATGTTACCAATCAATTGGTTCATAACGATGAAACTATAGATCATAAAGAATATATACCGAATAAAAAATGGTCTACGCAAGGAAGATTTTTTGCTAAATTCGGCTGGTACCCATTTAATAATGCAACCCATAGATTTTTTACAGACATTCGTATATTTCGTGTGTATCATTTGGATACTGTTTTACCTAACCTAGTAGGCTTTGGAGATTATATCCATAAAACACTAGCCTATAATTTCGGGTTAGGGTATGAGCAGCAGCTTACTAACTATCTTGCATGTACCACACGCCTTGCCATGGAGTTGCAAAAATTTAAACAGTTTTCTACTGATGCACCTTGTACTTATAATATTCATTATAAGCAACCCGCTATTTATCTGCAACTAGGGCTAGCGATACGATTTGCTAAGTCTAAGCCATTCAATGATTTCAAAAATCAAGATTATCAAAATAACAACCGTAAACCAAATGACTTAAGCAAGGTAGAAGGGTTACAAGATTTGCTAGATCTAGATTAGACCTCTTACAAAGCTTATTGCTAATGGCACTTTTGGTCTTGAAATTTGTTTATGCTCCTCCAATACATTTAATATGCTGTGTTGCGGCGCTACTGCGTTTGTCCTAAATAAGGCTGATTACAAATAGGGTTTTCAAACAATGCTATCCATTTTTCCGTATCTGTTCAGGCAATGGCGGCAACTTAAGTAATTTTTAATTATTTTTATT
>NZ_JAACGG010000072.1:0-464 GCF_022810525.1 Candidatus Cardinium sp. cByotN1 | reverse complement strand
TTTCCGCTCATCCAATGGCTTATGCTAGGAAAAATCGCGCCTTTTTTTTCATCAGCACTTGTTTTTTTGGCTACTTTTTGATCAAGCAAAAAGTAGCTTTAAAAAATTCATTTTTTACCAGTGTCAGGAACAGATACCTTTTTTTGCGTTTATCTAGATAAAAACTTTTTTAAGCTGTGGATTTGATGGATAACTAAAGTTATCCACAAACACACAGCTTAGTGACATAACTAGTCTAATGTTAACCTTATTGAATACTAAGATATAAGTGGTATAAAAAAGCTTTTTTTACCAAAGCCGTGAAGAGATTGTAAGCTGTGATTTCAGCCGATTTTGGCACACAGCTTGATTTTATCGCTTTTTTTATCAAAAAAAAAAGGGCATAAAAAAGTTTGCGTTCACCACTACGGCTTATGCTAGGAAAAAAACTCGCCCTTTGAAAAAAGTGCGATCAGAAAGCGCAG
>NZ_JAACGG010000071.1:0-6825 GCF_022810525.1 Candidatus Cardinium sp. cByotN1 | reverse complement strand
TCTCTTACTTTTTTATCAAGAAAAAAGTAACAACAAAAATTCATTTTCTACTAATTTCCTCAACGCAAACCAAAGAGTTGCTAAATATAATCGAAGAAAAACCACAGTCGTGAACGGATACAATTTTTTTACGTAGGCTTGGTATGTAAAATCTGATTACATATATTTTCCATTTCTGATAACCATAATACAATATTATTTTTTCTAGCCCATGGAATATAAAATCCCAGGGTTTCTTTTGCAATTCTTATCCTGTCTGTCGGTTCTATTACGGCTATAGTTCTTAGATTATGCAGCCTATCAGCTATTTTAATCTGAACAACACGAATATCCTTACACTGATTCAATATACTTTGGTTATCTGAACTATCTAATTGCCAACGCAATCCATGTGTATTATAGTGGGTAGCCATGTCTACTATATAAGCAACTTCCATTCCATATAGTAGTTCTATTTGCTCTAATGTAACCATTGTATCCTCTACTACATCATGCAATAGAGCAGCCAAAATGGTTTCAACATGCTTGGTAGCTTCTAATACGATTTTAGCTACTTCCATAGGGTGAGTGTAATAAGGTTCACCTGACTTACGTATCATATTACCATGTGCTTTCTTAATAAATTGAATGGTTTCCTTTACTTTTTCCTCTGTCAAAGTTGTTTCACGTACCAGTAAACTAATCAGCTCTTTTTCTTGAGCTAAACTTGCATAAGTTTCTGCTACCTTATTAGATAAGTCATCAGTATGATATCGCTTAAAACGCATAACCTTTTTACCATCAATAGGTAATATGTAGACACAGGTTAAACCAGTTGCTGTTTCTATGACTTGTATATAACCTCCATGAGCTTGTACGATTTGTCTGCTTTCTTCTTGATAGAGATTATTAATTGTTTTAGGCAAGTAACCTGAAGTAATTTCATCGGTAACTACATAATTAGGTAATATATTTATACTATCTGTACCGGTAGATATAGAAAAAGCTAGTGCAGGTAATATAGGAGATCTTAATTGTTTCTCGTGGGTACTATGAATGGATAGCTGCTGAGGCTTGGGGAAAGGGTAAGATAACAATGTATCTGCAATGGTTAAGTAAACTGTATGATCTATGGTATACTTACTCTGGCATAGGTTTAAAAAATTTATAGTCAGTAATCTTTCAAAAGTAGTAGAATCAGTTAATACATACCTTTCTTTTGTTTCTCTTGTCAAGAGCAATTGTATAGGTACATCGAGTTTCTTAACCGTTTCATAAGATTTTAGGATCAGTTTCTCTAATGCCAATTTATGGATAGATTTTGGGTCTAATGTAAACCTACGTTCTTCCTTAGCTCTTTTCAGCAGAGATTGGCTAAATATATATAGCTTCTTTTGGAGTTTCTGTATAGGTAGATTGGCTACATACTGGTTTAATTCATCAGCCATATCCTGTAGCAGTTTGCCGCTATAGGTAGGATCTAATCGGTTCCAGTTGGCTTGATTATGTAGTGAAACTAATGCATACTGTTGCTCATAGATTCTAGTTAACGTTATAGTTTGTAATTGTCTGTTAGCTTTGTTCCTTATATACCGATAAACTAAGCAACTGATTAAAATGGTTAATCCTATCAATGTTTCTGTAGTTATACATTCTTTATAGTTTACAAAGGTTACATGAGGTGGTATCCACCTATGGACAAATAATGCTGTAACCAACATGATTATCATTATGGTGTATGGTAGTAATAAGCTACTTATTCCTATATTTACTATAAGAAATAAACAGGGTATAGGGGAAAAATGGCTTAATTTCATATAGGTGATTCCAGCAATAAAAAGAGCAACACACAACAATATGGGCCATAATCCATATAACAGACTATTACCTTCCTGTTTATAAGCGTGAAAAGTAGGATAAAAGATTACTATTGTTCCTATACACATGACAGCTATGTACCAGTAGATGTAGGCAAGTCCGTATACTTGCTTCACATAGAAAAGTAGTATGGCGCTGTAAATAATACAATACATACCAGATGCTATGAATGTAGTGGCGCTTTTAGGAAAAACATTAGCCCAATAGGATTTAGTGAAAACAGCCTGAAAGGTTTTTATTTTGCTCAACCACCAACGTTTGGTTTCCTGATTTTGTAATCTTACTGGACTATCATCTGGAATACCCACCCAACCTGTATTCGGTTTTTTAGGTAGCAGATAATGAAGGATCAATAGAATGGATGCACCATATATAAGAGATAGAAAAACATCACGTTCCCTTATAGCTTGTCCTTTTATAAATATATGATAAAGTGTCAGAGATGTGTTGATTACCATCGACCATAAGACAGCAGCCGAACGAGGTCTAAAGCCAAAGCAAGCCATAATCATGGGAACCGCAACCGAAGGTGTATAAAAATAAAATACTTTATGCATTAATTGTATAGCACTGGTTGTATGCAATGCAATGAAAATAGCAAGTATACCTATGATACCAGAAGCTATGCGTACAATTCTTAGAAAATATTTGTCGGTTTTTTCTCTGATACCAGTTATGAAAGGCCATATGTCATTAGCAAATAAAACAGAACCTGTATGTAAATAAGAGTCAACAGTCGCAATACATAAAGCAATAACAGATGTTATAAGCAACCCTTTCATGCCAGGAAAATGATTAAGCTGCATAATGTAATCTAATATTTTTTGTTTAGGGGGAACACTATTTCCACTTGTATATAAAGCAGCAATAACCACTAAAAATAGCAGCGAAAAAATGATCCGAATTATGCCACTTATCAAAAATACTTTAGTTGCTTGTTGAATAGAAAAAGACATATAAAAACGCTGGATTTGAGCTGGATCAAAAGTAAATATGGCATGCCAAATGAAATAAGCAAATACATGAACAAGGGAATTATTCCATGTAGAAGAGGTATCCCAAGTAGCTAGTTGAGACAAATTAAATTGTGACATATTGACAAACTTGTGCCAATTAACCCATGGATTTTTAGCATGGTATAAAAGGGTAAAAGTTAAAATAGGCAAACAAACACTGAAGAAACAAAATTGATAAACATCTGTTAATGCTATGGATCTAGCCCCTCCTAAAATAGTGTAAAGCGTAACTAGTAATCCCAAAATGACTGTGTAATAGTTAGCATATGCTTTTGCGTTACAAAAAGGAATAGATTTAATAATCATTAAACTAATCTTAAACTGAGCGGAAATTTTAGCTATCGTTACTATAATACCGAAGATAGCCGTAAGCATTTGAACGGATTTTCCACATAACCTACCCATAGATTCAGCAATGGAAAAATCTCCTAGCCATTCTTTCATTCTAACAATAATGAACCGAGAAGCTAAATAAAACCTAAGTGGACTACCTAAACTTAGTAGTAACATATATAAGCCTTGATAGTAGTAACCAGTCAGTTGAGTATGTAAAAAGTTACCTCCATATATGGTAGCTATTAAAGAAATGGTAATCACCCAAGTAGACATATTTCTACTGCCCACTGCATAGTCTTTAAATGTAGTAATTGATCTGCTACAGTATAACCCTATTGCCAGTGTAGTTACTAAGAATACTATTATGATTAAAAGGTCGACATCCATGGCTTATCTATATTTTTTTGTTTCTAGTAAAACACTATAAATCATATTGATACTTGATATCTTGATCCAGATATTGGATTATGTTTTTAACATTGATAATAAATTTCAAAAACTTTTAAAAATTAAGCATTATAATATATTGATATATACTATGTAATAACTAATAATCAGATTAAAAGAAAAATTCTATTTGCTGTGTTTCATTTATTTATACTTTTTTATCTATGTATTGTTTCTGGCAACTGTATAGCGCACAGACCTGTTACATTGCCTAATGCAAGAACAATCGGTACGCATCTATTGTCAGCAAACTTATGTATCTTGCATCATATATCAGGTTTAGCATATATCTTTATATGTGAAACAAAGGAATAAAATATGGAAAAAATTACCCCAGAGAAAGCTAGAAGGGAGGCAAAAGAAGAAGGGATACAAATAGGTCAATAAAAAGGTAAACTAGAGGAAGAAAAGGAAAAAGCTTTTTCTATCGCTAAATCTATGCTTTTGAGTAATTACCCTATAGAAGATGTTATGCTATTTACTGGTTTATCTTTATCTAGATCCGATATCCAGGGTCTTGTTTAGCAGTATAAGATGGACCCTCGGGCGCGCATTGACATAAAGTTACGGTTTCGACTGCATCTTTATACGCATTATAGACGAATAAATAAGCTTTCATGGAAATAACTATGTCTCATTAAATGTTCATAAAGTGGCAATTAAATCAAAACCGTAATTTTCTGTTTATTTGCTCCCGATGGTTCTGGTTGTAACAGGTATGGAACATATACGCAATGTCATTCCATTTCCAAGTATACCAGGTCATGTGTTCTGTTAGCAGGAGTTTTATCTTGCACAGATAAAACTACAGTAGTCACTGATGTTTTGCCTTAAGCTAACGCGTGATCTCTATTGCATAGCATGCGGTTGTATGGTTTCATATATGGTAAAGTGCGTTGCACGAAACTTTCTATATCCCTCCATATAAGACATTTCTTTTGGGTTAGCAACCTTACCGATTCGTATCTTTTTAGCCATTTTCTTTAAGCCACAAGGAAGACTAGGAATTGACATAAATTCATCTAAGGCATTTTCTAACTCTTTGCTTTTATAATCGAGTATAAAAAATGGGTATTTAAAAATATACCCAGGGTGTCTAGAATGTAGTAGATCTTCCATTAAGTAAGCTGGAATAGTAGGTTTGGGACAACAACGATAGGCACTGCAAGCTGAACGAATTAAATCACTATACCGGTTATATACTTGTACCGTATCATTATGGGTATCCTGTTCAGTATTAGAAAGTCCAATTTGTCTCATGGCAAAAATAGCCCAATATTTTTCCATAACGGATAGACATGCATGACTCTCTAACAAAGTAGAATTCCCTATGTACAAATAGTAACAGGGGTGATCTAAAATCATTAAAAAATAAGGAATATAATTAGAATCATAAGGTGTGTCTACATCATAGGATTCACATTCTTTTGCCATTTGCTGAAAAATAACCTTCAGGTCGAAAGGACCTTTTTGGGCTTCAAAAATGGCATGTTTTGGATGTTCTTTCGATTGCTTAATCAAATTACCCGATAGCACTTGCGTAATTGTTTTTCGTAAGGATCCATCCAATACTTCTTCTTTTCTTATTTGTTGTAATAGAGCAATAAAACAAGCATCTCTGTTAAATTCTGAGGCCACGTAATTATATGTGGGAAACAGAAACTTCAACTGTAATACGGTTTCAAAAAGTGATTTGGATAGTTTTTTATGTCTATATAGTGTAAAGCATTCTTTTAAAAAAGTGTAAAAATCATAGGTATACCTCATCGCATAAATAGCAATTTTTTTCTGTTTATCTGTTGGGAAACTTTCTGCCAAATACGCTAATACAGCTTGTTGGTAATAAGATGGATGCTTGTACATCACTAGAAAATCTTTAGATCTGAATAGCTCTTCAGGATGCTCCCATTGACCTACTTTCAATTCAATAGCTATAACTTTGTTAGAAAAAGTTACCCATGTACCCCATTTACAACCGTTCTCAAGAAGATCCGTAGGTTCTTTGTGATTTTCGTAACGAGGAAATGAAATAAAATAATGTGCACAATTTAGCCAAAAATCTTGTTGAGCATATACAAATCTTGAAGTAAATGATGCCGCAAAGCAAAAACATAAGAATGACTTGGAGCAACATAGTAACTTATCTACTGAAATAAACAGAAAAGACATAATTAATAATTCTCGTTTAGCATTACACACTTATCTATTTGTTGCAAATTGGTTATAGTCATATCCTATTCTTGCATAAATATAAACACATATTTTTAGAGCTTTTGCCTGCAAATAGTCGTATAAGAAAAGTAACTAATAAAAAAATGTATATGATGACATGGTCTAGGTCTGCGTAGTTCATTTTGGTAACTTTTTATTTTTATGTTTATCTAGTGATAGATGTATTGCTCAATAAGTTAGTTTAGTTAAGGTAAAAAAGATAATCGTCATGGCTCTTTTATATACCATTAATGGAATCTCTGGTGCTCCTAGACAAGAAATAACAAACTATATAATGGAGTTTTTTAAAAAAAAGGGGAGAAAAGTAACTGGCATAGCCGATCCGAAGGGATCTAACTATGGTCAGTTAGCTAATAAAATAGTCTTACATCATCATATAGCGTTGTCTGCTTTTACAGAAGCTTTACTTTACCTTACCTGTAGTAAAGAAATATTTGATCAGGTTGACTGGAATCACTACGATATAGTAGTCTGTAAGGGTTCCTTTTTAGAAACATTTGGCTATCCCAATCAGCTAGCTGATTGGGAGCTGGAAGAGGCTAGAAAGTTCTTTTTCCTATTTGCCAAACATATAAAGCATACGTATCCTTTTCTTTCTATTATACTTACAGAAGATTATATAGCAGCAGAAAAACGTGCTGGAAAAAAGTTTGAATACAAAGGTAAGCAAGAAAAATATTTAATCGATTCGAATCGTTTTCTGCGCATTAAAGAACATCCTATTATTCAAGAGATAGGTATCAAATTGGTTAATGTGGAAGTAAAAAATGGAGATCCATGGAAAGTGTTTCAAGAAAAGATAGAACCTATTTTACATGCCCAGCCTATGTTGTGATACTTTAACTTTTTCGTTGAACTGGGTTATTGATTTAAATTTAGTCACTCTAAGTAAGTTAAAATAATTAGTTTCCGTTCACCCAATGGCATCAACTTAAGG
>NZ_JAACGG010000070.1:0-11513 GCF_022810525.1 Candidatus Cardinium sp. cByotN1 | reverse complement strand
GCGTCAACTTAAGGTATTTTTAATTATTTTTATTTGATTATAGGGCTTTTTTATCTTACTTTTTTCTTGATAAAAAGGTAAGCAAAAAATCAAGGCCTGGTAAAAAGTTGCGGAAATCATGTATTAGAGCTGGAAAAACAGAACTCACCCGCTGTGCGGGTTCAAACAGGCTGTTTTTCTAATCAGCTCTAATACGTCATTTCTGATCGCAACTATTTTACAAGGGGCGTTTTTTTGGTTGCTTTATATATTATTATGACTAGTAATCAATTAAATATATATCTTAAATTGACACTATTGAATGCATACTGTATCTTTTATAAACTGCTTGAGCACAAGCGAGTGCCAAAATAAGGGCTCATTTTTTAGGCTTCTACTACAGCTATGGTTGCAACGCTTACTTTCGCTACGCCTGCTGCTAAC
This sequence comes from Candidatus Cardinium sp. cByotN1, assembly GCF_022810525.1. Taxonomy (NCBI): domain Bacteria; kingdom Pseudomonadati; phylum Bacteroidota; class Cytophagia; order Cytophagales; family Amoebophilaceae; genus Candidatus Cardinium; species Candidatus Cardinium sp. cByotN1. The sequence continues at coordinate 11,090 of NZ_JAACGG010000070.1, read as the reverse complement.
AGTGCATTGGTGCAAGCGCTTAATGTGGCACCTGTAGTTAGAATGTCATCTACTAGCAAAAGATGTTTGCCCGTTAGTAAATTAGGGTCTGTTACTTGAAAGGCACCTTGAAGATTGCTCATCCGCTCTACTTTGTTTTTCGTTGTTTGCGATGGTGTATAGCGGATTCTTGCTATACAGCTTCGATAAAAAGGAATGTTTAATGAAGCAGAAAGCCCTTGTGCAAAAAAATCACTTTGATTATAACCTCGTTCTTTAAATCTTTTAGGATGCAAAGGAATAGCTACAATAGCATCTATGCTTTGGATAATCGATATTTGATGTAAAATATTCCCATAGCGTTGCCCTAGTATCTCTCCAATTTGGGGTTGATTTTTATACTTCATTGCGAAAATAACTTGCTCAAGATGGCTTTTTTTTCTTAAGCTATACAACGCGAATCCATAGGTTATTGTTGCCTTGCCTGCAAAATGGTAGGTAATAGCATTATCAACTAATTGATGCGTATCTGTTTCTGGAAACGAAGTTAAACAAACGGTACAAATCAATGTTTCTCCCTGTACAAGTGTATGGTTGCACCCTGCACATAAAGGTGGAAATAACCAATCCAATAGTCCAATTATAAATCGTTTCATGCTAAAGGCATTTATAGTATAGTCTGTATCAAGTGTAAGGTGTTATATAAATGCCTTAATAAATGCCTTAATAAGTAACAACCTGGCCCATTTTCTTGCATTTTGCTAAGCCTCATGTATAAGGCATGAACAACAAGCTTCTTGCGTAAGGTGCTTATGTTGAGAGGTTTGCTAAGAGGCAGAGCGCACTAAACCGGCGTGTACTAGGGCTATATGACTAGTTTTCTTAATTGCCAGTATGCATTCAAGGCTGTGTTGTTGCTAGTAAAACGCCTCTTGTAAAATAGTTCCGATTAGCAATTACCTATTAGAGCTGATTAAAAAAACAGTTTGTTGGCACCCGCTGGGCGGGTAAATTCTGTTTTTCCAGCTCTAATAGGTGATTACCGCAACTTTTTATGGAGCGCTTTTTTTCTTTTTAGTCTGATGGAGCTGAATCGCTAGTGTAGCGGCAAAAGCAAGCAGCGCTATCTAACAGTTGCTTATAACGATTTTAGGTATTCTGCTAACTTATCTATTTTTTTCGTAGCATCTTTTTTCGTAGCATCTGCACAATTGTCCAAGTTGTTTGACTTTACCTCAGGCACAGTATCACAATTATGGTATTGTTTTGTAGGCTTAACATTTACATGGTGATCTGTAGTTCGGTTGGTACTTTTCTTAGCCATTACCCCAGCACCACTATTAAGATCAGATTCTTTTAAGGTGTATACAATCTTATTCTTATTTAATTTACTGGGACAAGCACCACGAAACGTGTTAGATAGTTGGCTACATGCAGTTTGCGTGGTTAGTAAAACAACGCCCAGTGCTGGTAATATTGCTTTTGAAAAGATAAAATGTTTATGGATTGTTTTAGTTTTATGCATATGGATTTAATGTTTACGGTTTATTCTAGTTGACTGAGAACAGAGGTGCGTTTGTATATCATGTAGTCCTGCCTTTTTTGCTCGGCTTACCCTTTGCTTTTCTAATCTCAGAGAGCAGATTTTTCTTAAGATTCTCAGAGAGCAGATTTTCCTTAAGATCTGAATCACTATTTTCAGTGGATGAACTAAACGTTAGCTTTTTCTTCTTCTTATTGGGTCTACCACCCGCTTTTATAATATCAGCTAGTAAGTTGGGTCTGAGATCTAAATCACTACTTTCAGAAGATGAACAATAGAAAAAAGCTTGTTTATCAGAACTAGGTTCAGAGTTCGAAACGGTTGATTGGATTGGTTTTGGTGGTACCTCGGGCTTTTTTGTATCACTTGAGCTTATTGGGCTATTAGTACTTGCTGAGTTATTTACCTTATCTGAACAAAGATTAATATGAATATTAACCTCTTGCCTTTGGTTTGAATATTGTCCTCCAGCAACTATAGTAATATGTAACTTACATTCAGATTCGCTATTTGTCGTATTATGACTCTGTTCATGATTGGTATGATGTCCAGTGTGTTGATTTTTATGCAGATTATCTTGTGCTATATTATAAGTCAAAACAACATTACCTTCCTTATTACTTCCTTGCACTCCTAAACTCTTGCCTACTCCAGTACATCCGGTTTGTGTAGCTAATAATAGGGAACCAACTGCTGGTAATATTGCTTTTGAAAAGATAAAGTGTTTATGTATTTTTTTAGTTTTACTCATATAGATCTGTTTTTTTAGGTTTATCGTTTTTTATTATCTACAATTTATATTTATGCTAAACTTTATAGATATAAGCTCAACATTATAGCATACTATCCTAGTCCTTTAATAGACTAATATTCTCATTAACATACTAAAATATATTTTAAAATCCAATCGAAGCTGTCTACTGAGGAACCTGGTAGGCCTATAATTAAGTAGCCGTTCAGTGCAGTGGCAAAGCTACGTAGAAAAAGCAAAAACGCCCCTTGTAAAATAGTTGCGATCAGCAGTCAGCCCTTACAGCTGGAAAAACAGAACTCGCCCACTTCGCGGGCTTCAAACAGGCTTTTTTTTCTATTTCAGCTGTAAGGGCTGATTGCCGCAACTTTTTACGGAGAGCTTGATTTTTTGGTTACTTTTTTATCAAGAAAAAAGTAACAATAAAAATTCATTTTTTACCAATGTCATGAACAGATACATAATTAAAAACACAAAACGCCCCTGTATCCATTCAGTGGTATGGTACCGCTAATAAAAAAGTAAGGTAAACATTCCTTATTCTGATGCAGAGTCAGCCATAATCAGTGTAGCCGCAAAAGCGATTAAGGCTATATAACAGGCAGGAGCTATAGGGGTATGATATTTATGAAAAAGATAGAAACAAATAGCCGTAGCAGATTTGCCAAATAAACTACTACCCAAAACAGTAGCCAATCCTATGGTAATGTAAGGTGCTGTTGTAGTCACTTGTTCTTTAGACCAAATGGTTAGAAAACAGCTAAAAACCACACCTAAAAAAATCAACCAACTACGTACTGCCGTTACATAAAAAATAGAAGCACCTGGTAATCCTGCAAAAAGGGGAATAATGGATAAAGCAAAGAGACCACTGGCTACTGCCATCAGGTTATTGTGGTCACACTTTTGACCAACTTTGGCGATCCAACTGATGAATAGGATATCTAATAGCATCAAAATAGGTGCATATTGCATCATAGTGGCATATGTAATCCTAGTAACCATGGGGACAAAGCTACTTATAAATATAAAGGGAATGGTATAAGCTATATAACTAAATCCAGCCACTATAGCGATGCGCATAATAGCGTTGCGTGCCTGCCAAAGTTGTTGATAGAGGGGTATGGTTCGCACCACAGCCATAGGCTTGTAGTGTTCTGCCTTTGGTTTTGTGTTTAATCTAAAAAAAATAAGATTCAATAGCGTAGCTAGTGCAGCTATTAAAAAGGGCAATCGCCAGTATTTTATAGGTTCAGCCATCCACGTGAAAGAGGTGCCAACAGCACCAGCTGATAAAATACCTACCATGGTAGATCCTTCATAAAATCCGGCAAGCTTTTTAGCTTCTGGCATTGCTAGTCCTTGGAGTAAATAAATTTTAGCAATGTTATCTTCTCCGGCTGCAGATGCTTCTGCGCATATCCTAGCCAATAGCAACCAAAAAATGCTCCATAGTGCTCCATTTTCATAGATGGGCAAAGCAGACATAATGATTAAACTAATGCTTACACCCAAAAGTGTATAGCGTAATGCCTTAGTTTCTTGGCTATTTTGGGCGATTTTGCTAAAAAAAAGAAGCCCCAATGGTTTGGCTAGAAAAGAAATGATCAAAAAGCTATAGCCTCCTATCAGCTGGACTACTGGTGTGCTTTTTGGAAAAAAAAGCGGGGCAATAATAGGGACCAAATAACCATATAAGGCATTATCAAAATGAATGAAGCCATTGGCTATTACAATCGATAGTTGTTGTTTAGTTAGCAATCTTGTCTTCATTGATAGCGCACAATATATAACAACAAAAACTTTATTTGCTTGCTATAGTCTCCCTATCATCCCAAACTTTTGCATCAGCTATTTTATTTTCTTGCAGGGCTAAATGGTAGACTTCATCTACAGCATCTACATAGTGAAATATTAAATTTTCACGATAGATTTCTTTGACCTCTTCGACATCTTTTTTGTTTTTGCTGCTTAGTATAATCTCTTGCATGCCCACACGCTTTGCGGCTAGAATTTTTTCTTTAATGCCACCTACGGGTAAAACTTCCCCGCGTAAAGTAATCTCTCCGGTCATAGCCAAGCGGTCTTTTACCTTTTTTTGTGTATAAAGGGAGGCTAGTGAGGTAAATAAGGTAATGCCTGCAGAAGGCCCATCCTTGGGAACCGCGCCAGAGGGTACATGAATGTGTAGGTCGTAATTGTCAAAAACGGTATGTGATACATCTAGGTATTGGTCATTGGCTTTTAGGTAAGAAAGCGCTGTCATAGCAGATTCTTTCATCACTTCTCCTAAATGACCAGATAAGTTGATCTTACCCTTCCCTTTACTCAAAACAGATTCTATAAAAAGAATTTCACCACCAGCAGCCGTCCAAGCTAAACCAATTGAAACACCAGGAATGGCTATTCGCTGATAGGAGGTCTGATCAAATAATTCCGGACCTAGTAAGGGCATGACATCTGTTGATTTGACTTTCTTAACATAAGCTTCTCCTAAAGCAATCGATTTGGCTGTCTTTCTGCAAATATGGGCTATTTGACGCGATAGCTCACGTACGCCAGATTCTCTTGTATAGCTAGCTATAAGGGTAGCCAAGGCATCATCTTGTATGGCCAGATCAGTGGCTTTAAGGCCATGCTCTTTTCTTTGTTTAGGAAACAGATATTTTTTAGCAATTTCTATCTTTTCTTCTAGCAGATAGCCACTTACTTCAATCACTTCCATTCTGTCGTGTAAAGCAGCCGGAATACGATCCATCGAGTTGGCAGTGGCTACAAATAAAACATTAGAAAGATCATAGGGTACTTCTAAGAAATTATCTACAAAAGTGTTGTTTTGTTCTGGGTCTAAGACTTCAAGTAGGGCCGAGGCTGGATCTCCACGCATACCGTCTATCTTATCTACTTCATCTAAGACGATAACCGGGTTGGATGAGCCGGTCTTTTGAATGTTATAGATAATTTTTCCAGGCATGGCCCCAATATAGGTTTTTCTATGGCCGCGTATTTCAGCTTCGTCATTTAAGCCACCTAGCGCAATACGTGCATATTTCCTGCTCATGGCTTTTGCAATAGATTTACCTAAAGATGTTTTGCCAACTCCAGGAGGACCACATAAACATAGAATAGGCCCTTTCATATCTTTTTTTAGTTGTAAAACAGCTAAAAATTCTAAAAGACGTTCTTTTACTTTTTCAATACCATAGTGGTCGGAGTCAAAGATTTTCTTAGCTCGATTCAGGTCTAGATTGTCTTTGGTATAGGTTTGCCAAGGCAGTTCGACGAGTAGCTCTGCGTGGTTGATGCAAATCGAATAGTCTGGGCTATGGGGGCTCATTCTTTCTGCTTTTTCCAATGCTTTTTTGAAATAATCGGCTACTTCTTTAGGCCATTGTTTTTTATTGCCTTTTTCACGCAATGCATCAATTTCATCGGAAAGGTCATTCTCACCTAATTCGTCTTGCAAGACTTTAACTTGTTGCCTTAAATAATAGTCTCGTTGTTGCTGACTAATATCAGAATGAACTTTATCCTGAATTTCTTTCTTAAGCTCTGAAATTTCTAATTCCTTCAGCAGATGCTTTAAAAGCAAGCTGGCTCGCTTGGAGCTATTATTTAATTCCAGTAACTTTTGCTTGTAGTGGATATCCGTATTTAAATTAGATGCCAAAAAATAGGTAAGAAAATCTAGATTTTTAATATTGGCAAGCATAGTCTGTGCTTCACTAGAAAGATCAGACCGAAACTTGAGGATTTTAATGGCAACATCTTTTAATGATTGCATCAGTGCAAGAACCTTTTTATCCTCTTTATAAGGTTGATCCTTGAGCAGTTGAATCGTAGCCTCTAGACCCAATGATTCTGTAAAGATTTGAATGGTTTGAAACTTTTGTTTGCCATGTACCAGGGCAATGGTTTTCCCATTTGGGAGGTTAATGATTTTAATGATTTTAGCTAGGGTACCTATGGTATAAATGTCTGTTTGCTTGCCTTCAAAGGTTTCGGGGTTACGTTGTGCCATAATGCCTAATAGACCATCTTTTTCATATATGGCTTCTATTAGGTGCATGGCCTGCCTTTCTTTGACCGTAATGGGTACGACAACATTAGGAAACAGCACCATATTACGAAGTGCCAATAAGGGTATTCTGCCCTGGGTATTGTCTTCAGAGAGCTGTTCTTTTTCATCAGATACAATGAGTTCTACCATCCCCCCTATGCCATCTTCTCCCCATGCGGAAGCCAGACCTCCATCCATTACTAGCGACTTATTAAAGTACATATGCTTATAAACGATTCATTTTTTATGAGACTTTTGCTGGGCTCAGCTTATGCTCAGGCATTTGACAAGTTATTTCTTATTCTGATGTAAAAGCAAATAATGTGCCAAAAAAGTAAAAATAACCGCGTTATATATTAACTGCTTAGAATTAATTTACGAATATCATTGCCCAATGCATAAAGTGTAAGTAAAAGTATAAAAATCATACCTAATTTTTGGATACGTTGCAAAAATCTATCGGAAAGCTTTCGGCCAGATAACGCTTCATATAATATACATAGTGCATGTCCGCCATCTAGTGCTGGAATAGGTAGTAAATTGACTAAGGCAATGCCGATCGATAAATAGGCAACCATGGTCCAAAACTTATACCCAATAAATTGATCTCCAAAATTTTGCGCAATGCCAATGGGACCACTTAAAGATTTTTTGATACTCATTTTACCTGTAATCAATTTCCAGATGGCTAAAGATTGTGTCTGTATGAATGCCCAAGCTTTACCTAGACCAATAGGAATAGATTCTATAAATGAATAATTTAGTTGCCTATATAGTGGTTCAGCCCATTTAATCCCTAAGGCTTCTTCAGTTACTTCAATGCATGTAGACATTTTTGTACCATTTCGTAAATAGACTACTTCAACTATTTTACCCAAACAGGTTTTAACGGTTGTAGGCCAATCAATTCTATCAAAGATGGGTTGGTGATTTAACTCAATAATTTCATCTTTAGCCCTTAAGCCTGCGCGCGCAGCATTGCCGTTGCTGCTAACTTCTTGAATCAAGCAAGGAAAAATAGGTCTTATAAAAAAACTAGTTTTGATGTTTGATAAATCTTCTATGATTTTTTCTGGAATGGGTAGGGTTAGTAGTTTCCCCTCTCTATGGATGGTATAGTAACTGTTGCTGCTGAGTAAAAGATTAGGTGCAAAAATATTGTTAAAATCTTCGAAATCTGCTCCATTGATTTTAATAATTTTATCTCCTGTTTTAAATCCCATGGCACTACCTATTGCATTGGGGACAATCCCATATTTGTTTACCTCATCTTTAGGTAAGTAAGTATGTCCCATCACATAGGTTAGGCCAATCCATATGAGCATGCCACTGATTAGGTTAAAAATAATACCTCCTAATATGGTGATTAGTCGTTGCCAAGCTGGCTTTGACCGGAATTCCCAAGGTTCGGGGTTATGGTTTAGATGGTGGTTATCTAATGACTCATCTACCATACCAGCAATTTGAACCGCTCCACCTAAAGGAATTGATCCTAATGAATATTCTGTTTCACCCCATTTAAATTTCAATAGCTTGGGAGGAAAGCCGATCATGTAGCTGTTGACCCGCATGTTAAATAGCTTGGCAAAAAGGAGATGGCCCAATTCATGTATACCAACCATGATGAATAACCCTCCTAAAAATTGAATGGTCTTAATAAGAAATGCCATATAGTATAGTTAATCGTTATTTTATATAAAGTAGTGCATAAATATAAGTAAAAAATAGCAGATCTTGATCTAAATGAATCGTGCTGGATGAACAAGCCAAGAAGCTATCCTTGGGGTTTTGAACCAAAATCATGGCTATAAGATATAGGCACTAAGATCTTTCCGTTTGATTAAGTCAGCTAATGCTTCTTGGACCATTTCTTTGGTAATGGTAATGGTTGTATGAGGGGTAATTGTATCTGGTACATCAAATAGTATCGGGGTTAATAGATGGCTCATTACGGTTTGCAAACGCCTAGCACCAATATTTTCTATCTCTTCATTGAGCAGGTAAGCGGTGGTTGCAATTTCTTGTTTTGCCTCTAGGCTAAAATCTAGCTTAACGCCTTCTACGGATAAAAGCGCCTGATACTGTACAGGTAATGCACTTTTAGGTTCATCTAGAATCTTGTAAAAATCTTTTTCTGATAGATTTTCTAAGGTAACGCGAATGGGAAAGCGACCTTGTAGTTCCGGAATAAGGTCAGATGGCTTAGCCATATGAAAGGCACCTGCCCCAATAAAAAGAATATGGTCTGTGTTGATAGGGCCATGTTTGGTTTGCACTGTGCTACCTTCTACAATGGGTAAAAGGTCGCGCTGAACCCCTTCTCGACTCACACCTGGGCTATTGCTTGGGGTGGTGTGTGCAATTTTATCAATTTCATCTATAAAAATAATACCCGAATGGCTGGCTCTGGCTAAGGCTTCTTCTTTAACTGCATTCATATCAATCAGTTTGTTTATTTCTTCTGTCAAGAGTAAGGTACGCGCTTCTCCAATGGTAACTTTTCTTTTTTTAGTTTGTTTAGGTAAAAAATTACTGAACATATCCTGAAAGTTCATGATGAATCCTTCGTCTATAGCAGGGCCTGCGCCTAGGCTATTTATATTGCTAGGTGGGGTAGTTTTGGTTATTTTAATTTCTATTTCTCTTTGATCCAGTGCGCCGCTTTTTAGTTTTTCACGAAAACGCTCTCGGGTATTGTAGCTGCTTTGTTGCTTTTCTAGTGATTTGTCTGTATTTATTTTTTCCTGAATATCAGTAACAAGTATATTTAAAATAATTTCTTCTACTTGGTGCGTCGCTTTGTCCTGGATGGTTTCCATTTGTTCTGCCTTTACCAGGGCTATGGCTCGTTCTACTAAATCTCGTACCATGCTCTCTACATCACGTCCAACATAGCCTACTTCTGTAAACTTAGAAGCTTCTACCTTAACAAAAGGCACTTTTGCTATTTTAGCCAATCGCCTGGCTATTTCTGTTTTGCCTACGCCGGTTGGACCAACCATTAAAATGTTGTTGGGAACAATATCCTGCTTAAGTGGTTCTTTAACCTGCATTCTACGCCATCTGTTGCGTAGTGCAATGGCAACGTTGCGCTTGGCTTCTGTTTGACCGATAATATATTTATCTAGTTCTTGCACAATTTCTTTAGGAGTAAAGAATTGATAATCAGTTGACATAATGTGATGCGGTTGGTATGTGATGTGATTGGTTCGGTCTATACAAGTTGATAGATCGCAATACCTTTTTTCTTTTTGTAGCACACGCTAGAGCCTTGAATGCATCCAATTTACTGATTTTTCAAGATTAAAAATAACTATATCGGCCGATTCATTCTGATAAGTGTTGGTCCAGGTTGTGGGTTATACTAGACAAGAAACTTTATGGACCAAGGTTGCTTAAAAGCTAACGGTAGAAATGGATCTAAAAATAATTTTTTTTAGTTTCATTATTAATATTTATTATAAATAAAAGCTAAATTTTTAGCGCCAAATTGACTATTCTAGCCTATAAACTAAAAAACATGAAAATAAAAACCCGAAATAAAACTGAACAATGTCACTTTTTCCTCTTTTTTATGTTGTGTCATCTCAATCTTTATTATCCTGATAGAATCAGTAGCATAAAAAAATATCTTATGGCAAATAGTAAAAACCTAATTAGGCTATTTAAAATGATAGGATTATGTATGATAGGTATGGGTTGTTCTAGCAGGGCTACACACCAGAAAGTACAAAATGGTGGACCGAACATACAATTTGTATTAACGCAAAAAGATAATGAGGCTAAAATTAAGCGTACGAAAACAAAAACCAAAGTAACATTAATAGACCGCTTAAACAGCAGCGTAATGAATTTTAAAGATCGGAGAAAAAACAAACAAATAAACACTATGTTAGCATTGGTAGAAAAGTATCCAATCCCAAGCCTGCAAAAGCGTCATCCAACTGGATTCAACCATACATGTTATGTGTGTCGATGCGATATTGGTCTAAGTGAAAACTTTTATAAGGTTATGTGTTGCTAGAAAAACCTACATAACGACTGCCTAGGATTGTATCTTTTAAGATTGCGTAAATCAAGTAACTCCATGAGATTATGTAATTTTGATGAAAATGAGGTTTTTATCAAACTTTGCTGTGAATCATCAAAAGATTTATACAACCATATAGCGGAAATAGAAAAACAAAATAAAGCAGTAAAATCAGACCATTCAGCAATAGCAAGAATAGAACGCAGTCTCATTAAAGCCCAAAACTTAGTGCCATATAATGATCTATTTACATGTTATATTTGTATGAGTCATTTCGAACAAGATGTGTACGTATTTGAGTGTGCTGAATGTAAAAACAAAGTCTGCTTAACTTGTCTAGCTAACTCTATCCATCATTATGGCCCTATATTGAAATGCTACTTCTGTAGAGCAACTATACCTGAATGCATCAACTTGCAAAGGGATTTAAATAGGCATTTTATCTCCTTGCTATCGTCCTGTCGAGAGCTAGGACTTGTATTATGTCCATGTATTATTCCCACTATAGGATTACCGCTGCTTCTGTTAATCTAACTGTAGAAAGTATCTGTTCATACAATGGCGTCAACTCAAGGAATTTTTAATTATTTTTATTTGATTATAAAGCTTTTTTATCTTACTTTTTTCTTGATAAAAAAGTAAGCAAAAAATCAAGCCCTGGTAAAAAGTTGCGAAAAGCTCCCCTCACAGCTGGAAAAACAGAACTCGCCCGCTGCGCGGGCTTCAA
>NZ_JAACGG010000007.1:0-15299 GCF_022810525.1 Candidatus Cardinium sp. cByotN1 | reverse complement strand
GCGCTTGATTTTTTGGTTACTTTTTTATCAAGAAAAAAGTAACAACAAAAATTCATTTTCTACTAATTGCGCCAACGCAAACCAAAGAGTTGCTAAATACAATCGAAGAAAAACCACAGTGGTGAACGGATACTGCAAATGAATGCTCAAAAATGTCTATTATCCGACACTACCCTCTAAAGTCAGTGCCAAGAGTTTTTGAGCTTCTACAGCAAACTCCATAGGTAACTGATTAAGCACCTCTTTGCAGTAGCCATTGACAATAAGTGCAATGGCATTTTCATGATCAATACCACGTTGATTGCAATAAAATAGCTGGTCTTCACTAATTTTAGAAGTAGTAGCTTCATGTGCTACCTTGCCAGTTGGGTTGTTTACTTCTATATAAGGGAAAGTATGCGCACCACAATTATTACCGATTAACAAAGAGTCGCACTGAGAAAAATTAGTTGCATGAGCAGCTTTAGGTGCTAGTTTAACCAAGCCTCTATAACTATTATTGGATGAACCAGCTGCAATCCCTTTGGCTACAATACGACTCTTGGTATGTTTACCTAAGTGAATCATTTTTGTTCCTGTATCTGCTTGCTGTTTGTTCTTGGTGACTGCTACAGAGTAGAATTCGCCTACTGAATGGTCTCCCATTAAAATGCAGCTAGGATACTTCCAAGTAATAGCTGAGCCTGTTTCGACTTGTGTCCAGGAAATTTTAGCATGCGCGCCTGCACAAAGGCCTCGCTTGGTTACAAAATTATAGACACCACCTACCCCATCTTTATTACCTGGATACCAATTTTGTACAGTAGAATATTTTACATGAGCTGCTTTTTCAGCATAAATCTCTACTACAGCGGCATGTAATTGGTGCTCATCGCGCATAGGGGCCGTACAGCCTTCTAAATAGCTAACATAGGCATCTTCTTCTGCTATAATTAAAGTTCGTTCAAATTGGCCCGTGTTGGTGGCATTGATACGAAAATAGGTAGAAAGCTCCATAGGACAATGAACCCCTTTGGGAATATAACAAAAAGATCCATCGCTAAATACAGCAGTATTCAGGGTCGCAAAGTAGTTGTCAGTCATAGGGACTACTTTACCTAAATACTTTTGAACCAAATCAGGGTACTTTTGAACGGCTTCACTAAAAGAACAAAAAATAATACCTAACTTATTTAACGTCTCTTTAAAGGTAGTGGCCACAGAAACACTATCTAATACTACATCCATGGCTACACCAGTTAGCCTTTTTTGCTCTTCTAATGAAATACCTAAGCGATTGAAAGTAGCTAAAAGCTCTGGATCAGCTTCTTCTAAACTGTTTAATGCTACTTTTTGTTTAGGGGCAGCATAATAAATAATATTTTGATAATTTATAGGCGGGTAGACAACCTTGGCCCAAGTAGGCTCTTTTAATTTGGATAAGTGATCAAAAGCCTCTAAACGCCTTTGTAGCAACCAATCTGGTTCTTTTTTTTTCTCAGCAATTAAGCGAATGGTCGCTTCTGTTAACCCTTTTGGAATTGAATCTACAGGAATATTGCTTTCAAAACCATATTGATAATCAGATGCATCAATAATATCTCGTATAGCTTGTGCTTCTTGTGGCATAAATTTCTCTAGACTAGATAAATTATATTGTTATAGGTGCCGAGCTCATGGCATTGGATTATGTCTCTTCTGCTGGTTCCATATATTGTAAGGCTTGTTGAGCAGCCATTTGTTCGGCACATTTTTTAGTCCTACCCGTCCCTTCTCCCATAACTTTTTGATTGATAAGGACCTGAGCGGTAAATTCTTTATAATAATCATATTGCTTCTCTTCCAGAATCCTAAACACTACTTGAAGATGGTTTTTATGAGCCCATTGAATAATTTTACTCTTAAAGTTAGTATCATGTGCTATCAGCTCTTTTAAGCTTACATAATTGACTATCAGACGATCAATAACAAATTTTTGACAGCGTTCATAACCATGATCTAAGTAAACAGCACCAATAAGCGCTTCTAATGCATTGCCATAAATAAACTTATGGCCACTTCGTTTTACTAGATTCGTATCATAATGCAAGAACTTATCTAAATGAATTTTACGTGCCAACCCATTTAAGGAATCCCTGTTGACCAATCTTGAACGTATATCTGTTAAAAAACCTTCTTCTTTTAAAGGATATTTCTTGAATAGATAGCCTGCAACAATGGCAGATAATATAGCATCTCCCAGAAATTCAAGACGTTCATTGGAAGTGTATCCTTCCTCTATGGAACTATGCTGAAGGGCTACTTTATACAACGCAAGATTTGAAGGGATCATGCCAGTAACTGTTCTTACGAAAGAGGCTAACTGCTGGGTAGTACGATCTTTCTTGATAAAAAAGTGTTGCAGTAAACTTAGAAACCTTCCCATTTCTTGAAGATAATAGAAACATTATGGCCACCAAAGCCAAACGCATTGTTTTGAGCAAATAAGATAGATCTTTTTTCTGGCTTATTCAAGGTTAGATTAATTCGTGAATCAATGGCCTCATCTAATACCTTATGGTTAATAGTTGGCGGAACTAGTTGATGCACTAATGCTAAAATAGTGGCAATAGACTCTATAGCACCTGCTGCACCCAACAAATGCCCCGTCATTGACTTAGTCGAGCTAATATTAAGCCTATAAGCATGAGCGCCAAATACCTCTTGAATAGCCTGAATCTCATTGATATCACCTAATGGTGTACTGGTTCCATGGGCATTAATGTAATCTATACAATCGGGTAAAAGACCAGCACTAGCTAGCGCACGTTGCAATGCTAACATGACGCCTCCTTTATCTGGTGCGGTAATATGATAAGCGTCTGCAGACATGCCTACTCCTACTACTTCAGCGTAAATTTTAGCATTTCTTTTTTGAGCATGGGCATAAGACTCAAGTATTAAGGCACCTGCACCCTCCCCCATCACAAAACCATCTCGTGTCTTATCAAAAGGGCGAGAAGCGGTTAAATAGTCTTCATTACGGGTAGAGAGCGCTTTTAATGCATTAAATCCAGCAATCCCTACTTGAATAATAGGTGCTTCTGAGCCACCGGCTAACACTACATCTGCATCGCCTAATTTAATCAACTGAAAAGCAGTTATTATAGCGTTTACTGCAGAAGCACATGCAGATACTGTAGAAAAATTAGGTCCTTTAAATCCATACTTAATTGACAAGTAACCAGCAGGAATATCTGGTATAATTTTAGGGATAAAAAAAGGATTGATTTTAGGATCCATATTATTACCCGCAAGCGCCAAAACAGTTGCTTCTGTAGTACCTAAGCCACCTATACCAGAACCCCATATAACGCCTACACGTTCTTTATCTACTAGAGAAGTGAGTAAGGCAGCATCCTGAATAGCTTCATCTCCAGCCACCATAGCATACTGGGTAAATGGATCCATTCGCCTGATATCTCTTGCATCAAGGTAGTTATGCGGATCATACCCTTTTAGGCTACAAGCAAACTTAGTTTTATGCTTAGCAGGATCAAATCTATGGATAGGCTCTGCACCACTTTGCCCAGATACAAGACCATTCCAATAGGCTTTTATATCATTACCAATTGGCGTGAGAGCGCCTAATCCTGTAATGACTACTCTTGTGGGTAACATAGAAAAGCAATAAGGTATAATTAAGAACAACCCTTGGCTAAGCCCCCGGTTTGACTAAGACTTCTACCAAATAATCTACCACACTACCTACAGTTTGTAAGTTGGTAGCCTCATCATCCTTGATTTGCATATCAAATACTTTTTCAAACTCCATAACCAACTCTACTTGGTCAAGAGAATCAGCACCTAAGTCATTTGCGAAATGGGCTGTAGTTACTACCTCTTCAGCTGAAACATTCAGCTTCTCAACAACAATAGCTACTACTTTAGCGAAAATATCTTCCCTAGTCATCGAATTAACTATTTTATGTTTTGATTGAATTGAATTGAATTATTGTCTTACTAGGCAATTACCGAATGCCCATTTTTATACGCTCTGCCTTCCAACTAGCCAACCTTTGATCTGCCTGCTCTTGTGTGATAGCTCCCTTCATAACACCTACTTGCAGGTGCTTTTTAAGCATAACACCTTGCTTGGATAAAAGGTTTTTAACCGTATCAGTAGGTTGTGCACCCTGAAAAAGCCATTTTAATGCACTTACTTCATTAAGTTTAACGGTTGCAGGAGCTGTATTGGGATTATAGTTCCCAATTTTTTCTATAAAACGGCCATCTCTTGGCGATCTGGCATCCGCTACAACAATGTCATACTCTGCTAGATGTTTTCTACCGCATCTAGCTAATCTTATTTTTACAGCCATAGTATTTTTAGCAAATCTCGTTTGCAAGTAGTTAATGGATTATTTTTTTTTGTTAGGCAAACACATATCAAACAGATATAAGACTAAACCTCACCCACGGAAACAATAGAGCGCATGTTTTTCTTTTTGTTAAAGATAACTAGCCCATTTGTTAAGGCAAATAAAGTATGGTCCCTACCTAGGCCAACATTCTTACCAGGATAATAACGGGTACCCCTTTGCCTGACAATGATATGGCCAGCTTTTACAGCTTCTCCGCCATATTTTTTTATGCCGAGTCGCTTACTTTCTGAATCTCTTCCGTTACGGGAGCTACCAGCTCCCTTCTTATGTGCCATGGTATTATATTACTTTACAATATCTTCAATAACAATCCTCGTGTGATCTTGACGATGCCCTCGTTTTACTTTATAACCATTCCGTCTTTTTTTCTTAAAAACGATAATTTTATTTGCCTTAGTATGTGCTAATACTTTAGCTTTAATGGTTACCCCATTCAAGGTAGGTGTACCAACCATTATCGTTCCGACTTCGTCATCTAATAGTAAAACTTTATCAAGGGTGAGCAAAGTACCTACTTCACCTTGCAATTTAGGGGTGTAAAGCCACTGCTCTTTAGAAACTTTAAATTGCTTCCCAGCTATTTCTACAATTGCATACATATGTTTTTATAATCTAAAGAATAATTATCTTTTCTAGAAATAGAAAAAATAAATTTTAACAAAACTAAGCTTTTTTCTATAAAATAAAAAATAGACTTCTTGCCAAACCTACTTTTGATGAACTATTTTTAGAAGAAGCGCAGTGACGCACTGCAACATAATGCATGTATTTTAGAAGCATAGATCAGTTTCGACATCAAAAATGGCATTAGAAGTAGGTTTGGCAAAAGGTATAATGATTGGCCGATATTAGATTGTTTACTGCATTTGTTTATGTTGCGGAATTTGTTTACGTATTTTATTTTTTCGGTTTATTGCCATGATACAGTGTACCGTTATCATGACTAGGCCATTCATTAACATACAAGGAATTTTTATTTTACTTTTTTCTTGATAAAAAAATAAGCAAAAAGCGGTATAAAAAAGCTTTTGGCACCAGTTCCCTAAACCTATACATTATAGGTATTATGGCCACCGATAAGCCAGGTTCCCTACTAATCATCCATTCAAAAAATGCAATTTTATTTAATAATCAGTTAAATATAATCATTAAGTTGACGCCATTGCCTGAACAGATACAAAGCTTTATCCTAAACCGTAATGTTCTGTTAATATGATCGCGGTTTTCTTAATTTTTATGCTCTACTTTTTCAATTACTTGCTTCCAAGAGAACGTGTCATTAACAATGATACCTTGCATATTCTTATATGAACTTGTTCTATCAATTTGCTTAGGACTATCATCTACTAATATAACATTACAGTCTTTTTGCATGCCATTTAATTGATCTAGCTTTATTGATATGATCATATTTAATCGTTTCGTTATTTGGATAAAAACTGCCTATTATAGGTATATTGTCTATTTGATTTTCATTCAATCCTAATTCTTTTAATACTACCTTTATTGCAAAAGGATGGTTTCCAAGGGTGGTAATGGCAATTTTATGTCCTTTTGTTAATAAACAATCTATTAGATCTCTTAACTCTTGAGGCTTACGTAATGTAAGCGCTTTACTATCTAATAAAGATCTAGTTATAGATAATAACTCTTTTTTATTATAGTTTTCACAACTGATATCTGGATTATCTGATTCTATTTTACCTTTATACATAAACCATATACCACGCTTATTTGTATGCGGGGTATCATCATACAACATAGCATATGCATTTTCATTTACTATAGTTCCATCAAAATCCAGACATACTAATACTGCATCTTCTTTGGTATTCGGAACGTTGGTTCCAACTGGATTTAAATTACATGTATCCGAATTAGCCACAAGATTATTTTTATATTGACTATTAGACACATTTATACTATTAGAACATCTCAATACATTACAGGATGTAATAAGCGGTAAAATAACTGAATATTTTTTGGCAATAAATTTTTTAATAAAAATAAAGTATCTGTTCATGAGACTGGTAAAAAATGAATTTTGTAAAGCTATTTTTTTATCAAGAAAAAAGTAAGAGAAAAACATTTATAATCAAATAAAAAAAATAAATAATTACTTAAGTTGACGCCATTGAGTGAATGGATACAAAAAAACTAGCTTGAAAGATACTTCTATTTACCAGTTTCGTAAATAGGCACATAGATACACTACCCTTTAGGTACTTTTTATACCTTCGTAATAATGATCTACCAGTAAATTCGTATGGCTACTAGCTACAGCAAGCTGATCGCAACGTTCATTCTCATAATGGCCAGCATGGCCTTTAATCCAACAAAAATGAACTGTATGTTTTTGATAGACTATCCAAAAACGCTTCCATAGATCAGGGTTTTTTTTACCCTTAAAATCTATTTTTAGCCAATTTTTTAGCCAGCCTTTTTCGATGGCATCTACTACATATTTCGAATCAGAATAGATGGTAACTTCTTGTGCTGTTTGC
The DNA here is from genome assembly GCF_022810525.1 of Candidatus Cardinium sp. cByotN1. Lineage (NCBI taxonomy): Bacteria > Pseudomonadati > Bacteroidota > Cytophagia > Cytophagales > Amoebophilaceae > Candidatus Cardinium > Candidatus Cardinium sp. cByotN1. The sequence continues at coordinate 8,392 of NZ_JAACGG010000007.1, read as the reverse complement.
TTGAGCGCTTCTAAACCTATGATAACAGCTAATAGCTCCATTCGGTTATTGGTTGTTTTTCTATAACCTTGCGCCAGTTCTTTTGTAGAACCATTGTGCTTTACAATAACACCATATCCACCTGGCCCAGGGTTACCTCTAGCCGCACCATCTGTATACATAGTAATCATTCAAAATAAGTAAAAGTCTTAGCCTATTAAAAAGTAAAATCGATACCTGTTAGATCCCATTTTTCTGTCAAATTGATATCTTTTTCATAAAAGAATACGGGGTTGGGTTCAATATTTTTTAGTATATCACCAGGTGACCACTCCTCTTCTCCTTGGTTAAGCACTAATAGACGCATCTTATAAGAACCAGGAGGCACCATTGTAAATTTATAACTTTTCTTATTCCGGATGGTATCTACGATTTGATCTTTATCATTGAGTAGTTCAATGATGAAATGGGCATTAGTCGTCTCTATTTTCCCTGAAATGGTACCTGTTTCTTCTTTATTTCTAAGGACATAGCTCTGCGTAATCTTTTTATGGGTTGATTGATCAAATGCCGTACAAGCACCCGGTTCTACCTGTAGCGTAATCATCTGCTTGATAACCTTACTTTTCTTTTCGCTGTCTTGCTCTTGTGTGGAAAATTGCATGATCTCTTGTGGTGTGAACTGTTTTCGTATGGTAAGCTTAGTTTTATCTCCATTCCATTCTAGTTCATCTTCCTTAAGAGCCAGTTTCTGTTGATTTTTGCCTTCGAAATAGATGAGTGCTTCTTTAAATGTTTTAATCGGCTTGTTAAATACAATGGATTCGGTGAAATGAGGCAGTATAGAAGGTAGCACACGTGGCGATAGACTATAGCTTAGACTTTTTTGAGTATGCTCTGATTTACCTTCCTTGAAGCTAATAGTTATACTTTCTTCTAACGCTATATGTAAGGCATCCTGGGCTCTTAGTTTAATTTTAAAAGTATCTCCCTCTAGCAGACCAAAAGTATTGTAAACCGTAATGGTGTTAGGAACGCTCTTGGAGTGCAAACTATATAGCTGTGGTTTCCCCTTTGCGCCTACCGTTTCAAGGGGTGTAAGTTCATATTTGGCTATGGGTTTGTTAAAGACTATTTCAAAAAGCCCTTTTTGGGGCATGCCCCGCAGTAGCTTCAGGTCACGTACATCAGCTGCTACAAGCGAGAGTACAATATCTTGAGAATCATTTAAATCGATAGGATTCTTAAAAAATCCATATTTATCTTTTTCGTAATCAATTTTACAAGTTTTATTTTTTCCAGTAGTGGCCCGTATATAATACTGGCCCATCCGTATGCAACTTATAGCAAAATTACCCTCTTGATCAGCGGTAGTATAATAATCTGGCATACCTTTTTCCTGCCATTCTTTCGGATCTCGCGTATCACTATATAGGTATACGCTCACATCTCCTACAGGTTTATTGGTTAATAGTTCTTTAATTTTTCCCTTAAGGGTAATGGGATCTATAAAAGAGCCGGTACTAAACGTTAAAACCTCACCACTGGCCTGAGTACCCTCATGGGTATCTTTAATCGCTTTATTAAAGTGGATAGAATAAGTAGTATCCTCTTTTAATGGGGTATTTAATTTCAGTTCTAGCGTTTTACCATTTACGGTATAGCTATAAGGCTGTTTATTTTTTGGTGTATCCAAATTAGGCATGATAACCAAGTTATCGTATATGTTTACAACAGCAATATCTTTATTAAAAGTCAATCGAATTTTTGTACCCTTGACATTCAAGGCACCGTTTTCTGGGAAGGAACGAACGAGTATAAGCGGGGTTTGATCAGGTGGGCCACCTTCTGGGTCTTGTACCGCAACACAGGAAATAATAGGAATCAGCAGTAAAAAGCCTTGTTTGACCAGCCGTAAAAGGGTGGAAATGAATGTAAGCATCAGTAAGCATCAGTAAGATATAAGTGGAGAATGGGGGATTCGAACCCCCGACCTTCTCGATGCCATCGAGACACTCTAGCCAACTGAGCTAATTCCCCTAAAAAAAATATACAATGCAACGATACCATTATTTTTTATATAAACCAAGTACAACTTACTTTTTTAGCTGTAAAAGTAGTGATTTTATACTGGTTGTACTAGCTAAATGGTGTGTTATTTCAGACATATGGATGCGATATTGTCTCATAGAATCTCGTTCACGTATGGTAACCGTTTCATCTTCTAAAGTTTGGTAATCAATAGTAATTGAATAAGGCGTACCAATAAGATCTTGTCGAGCATACCGTTTACCAATCGATGGAGTTGCCTCATAAATAAGCGGGAAGTCATATTTAAGTTGGTCAAATAGTGTTAAGGCTTTTTCGGCTAATCCATCCTTGTTTACCAATGGGAAAATAGCTGATTTAATCGGTGCTAGTGGTGGCGGAAGTTTCAAATAGGTTCTGCTTGTAGTGCGCTCTTCATTTACTGGATTATTTTCTTTGGTTAAAGCGTTGCTTAACAACATTAAAACCAATCGATCAAGCCCTACAGAAGTCTCTATGACATAGGGTATATAACTCTTTTTTAAATCAGGGTCAAAGTATTGTAATTTCTTTTTAGCATAATGTTGATGGCTGGTTAAATCAAAATCTGTTCTAGAATGAATTCCCTCTACCTCTTTGTATCCAAATGGAAATGCATACTCAATGTCAACCGCAGCGGTTGCATAATGGGCCAGTTGCTTATGCGGATATATGTTAATCTTTTCTTGCTCAATACCTAAACTGCTATACCAATTTTTACGATTTTCTTGCCAATAGTCGAACCAGCACTTTTCTGTTCCAGGTTGGATAAAAAACTGCATTTCCATTTGTTCAAACTCACGCATACGAAAGGTAAATTGACGCGCTACAATTTCATTGCGAAAGGCTTTTCCCACTTGGGCGATTCCAAAAGGAATTTTCATCCGTGCTGTTTTTTGCACATTCAAAAAGTTGACAAAAATACCTTGTGCCGTTTCTGGTCGTAAATAAATAGTTGTCGCATCATTTTGTGCACCAACTTGTGTGGAAAACATAAGATTAAATTGACGCACAGGAGTCCAATCCGCTGTCTTAGACAGCGGACATACAATACCAAATTGTTGCAACAATTCATCTAAACCAGGTAAATCACCTGCTGCTAAACAGCGCTCCATAGCTTCCATTAAGCCTTTTGACTGGTTAGACTTACCTTGGGAAACCAATTGCATGGCATGTTCCTCTATCAGTAGGTCTACACGATAGCGCTTTTTAGAGTCTTTATTGTCTACCATTGGGTCACTAAAGCCATCTATGTGGCCAGAAGCTTTCCAGGTAGTAGGGTGCATCATAATGGCTGAATCAATCCCTACAATGTTTTGATGCAACTGGGTCATGCTTTGCCACCAAAAGTTTTGCAAGTTACGCTTTAAGGCTACGCCATAAGGGCCATAATCATAAATAGACTGTAGCCCATCATAAATTTCACTGGATGGATAGATAAAACCATAGCGCTGTGCATGGGCAATTAATTCTTTAAAGGTATGATCTGAGCTATATAAAAGCGCATCTGTAGTAGACATTTATCTTAATTGGGTTATGGTTTCAAGATTTATAGAAAGCTAGTTTGTACAATGGGCATTGGAATAGACTTTGTTGTTGTAGTCCAAAGCTAATAATTTTTTTTTAAATTAAATTTAAATACTATAGGCTTCCTGCAAAACTCGCTTATGGTGAGGAATTTGTATTGTAGGAGAGACGGAGCACAAAACTGGAGCTTACTAGGTGTACGCGAGGATTTAAGCACCGGCTCGGCGGGTTGTTTTCGTTCACGACATTGGTAAAAAATGAATTTTTAAAGCTACTTTTTTCAAAGGGCGCGTTTTTTTCTAGCATAAGCCATAGTGGTGAACGCAAACCTGTAAGGGGCGCTTTCTGATCGCAGCTTTTTACAAAGAGCGTTTTTTGCCTACGCTGCCATACGGCTGAATGGATACAATCAATTTTTGGTTTTTTTACTAAGCAAAGCAATTATATTGTCATTTTTTGCTTCATCCAAAGCAGTGGCACCATACTGATTTGTGATATTGTCATCAATATTGTTGTCTAATAGTAATTGTACAATTTCTTTTAAACCCCTGCGAACTACTAGATGCAAAACAGTATCCCCTTCTTTGTCCTTTAAGTTAAGATTAGCTCCTTTGCCTATTAAGTATTGAGTGATATCATATCTATTTTCTAGTTTGCTATCTTTTACTACAAGCATCAATAGAGTCGATTCATACTCATCATTAGCTTTTGCATCTATTTTTAAACCTTTATCAAGCAAATAGCCTATCTTTTCTTCCGAAAAGTGATTCTTTTCAAGATATTTCAAGATGTCTTCATCTAAGACGTTAGGGTGCTTTACCAAGTCTAATGGAGTTATAGATTTATTAAAAGCATCTTGTAGTAATGGTATCATTTCATCATATGTTACATAATCAAGAGCAGTTTTTTTGCTTTTATCTTGTATATGTACTTTTGCTTTGTGTGCTAGTAATACTTTGAGAGGACCCATGTTATTGTTACGTGCTGCATACATTAATGGGGTTTTTCCTTTAATATCTTGTGCATCGATCACTGCTCCTTTCTTTATTAAAAATTCCACAACATCTGAATTCGTCTTAATTGCTGCATACATTAATGGAGTTTCACCCTGGTTATTTCCTAGATTCACATCTACTGGTACTCTTGCCTCCATAAATATTTTTAAGTAATCATCACCAGACGCTAATGTTGTTAATAATGGAGTCCACCCCACATTATTTTTTGCATTTACATCTGCTCCTTTTTTTATTAAAAATGGGACAAGACCTTGATTAAAATTTAGTGCATAGAATAATAGAGTCTTCCCTGCAGAGTCCTTTGCATCTATACTTAGACGCTTACTAAGCCAATACTCTACCCTTTCTTGCGAAAAATAATGATCCTTGCATTGAAGGTCGCTGATGATCTCTTGACTTAAATTCATAGAAATGTTTACGAGTTCTTGTGCTAATTTTGTATAATTCTTGTCATTTGCGAGGTTCAGAGGCGTTTTGTTATTATTATTTTTGACGTTTAAGTTAATGTCTAATAGTTCCACTAAAAACTTCACTACACTTACATGGTCGTTGTATACTGCTAGATGTAAGGGGGTATTGTTGGCGTTATTTTGGCTATTTACGTCTGCCTTAGCTTCTACAAGCGCTTCTACAACACCTAGATGACCTTTGTCTGCTGCCACATGCAAGGCAGTATCTCCGTCTTTATCTTGCGCATTTACATCAATATTAGCATCCTTTAAGAGGAGTTCTTGCACTACCTCTGGATGCCCCGCTCTAGCTGCTAGATGCAAGACAGTATTTCTATCTTCATTTTGTACATTTAGATTAATCTTCTCCTTATTTATTAGTAGTTTAGCTACCTTTGTACGTCCCTTCATAGTCGCTATATGCAATGCAGTATTTCCCTCTTTATTTTGTGCATTTATATCAATCTTAATCTGCTTATTGTTTAAGATTTCTTTAACTACCTCTGTATGCCCCTCTCTAGCTGCCACATGCAAGACAGTATTTCCATCTTCATTTTGGCTATTTAGATCAATACCTTGTTGTCTTTCTAAGAAAGCCTTAACTGTATCTAGATAGCCCTTTGATGCGGCTAGCCGGAGTAAATAGTTATGATTTTCACTATTAAAATTAGGTTGATTTTTTAAAATCAATCGTGTTACGCCTCCATCATCCTTATTAACTGCCCAGTCCAGAAGATTATTATAATGAGTATAACCTGGGACACTTAAGTCAATATTTGATACTTCAAGCAAGAGATGAGCTATTTGTTTTTGACCTGCTTTTAATGCTAAAAAGAGAGGCGTTTCTTTCTTGTTATTTTGTGCATTTATATTAACCTTATTAACCTTAATCTTCTCCTTATTTATTAGTTTTTTGACTACCTCTGTGTACCCATATTCAACTGCCACATGCAAGGCAGTATCTCCTGTCTCTGGAAGCGTATATGCAACATCTAGCTCGTTATGTCTAGGGTGCTGTAATAAAGCCAGCGCTATATCCGGTTTTTTACACTGCAGTGCATAGAAAAGTGAAGGTGGTGCGTCCCCTGTATCATTAATGTTAGTGCTTTGTGAATTAATTAAAGCAAGAACTAATGACTTATGCCCTCTGCTTATATATAGACCAAGTGGTGTTAGCTTGGCTACTTGATCCAGTGTTTTATCTAAGTCAGAGCTTGATTCTACCTTTTTATCTGTAGATTCTGAAGGCTTTTTTTGTGAATCCATTGCTTGGCGCGTTGGTAGTGCTCTTCTCATACAAGAAAAAAAAATGCTCAGGCTTAATAGCGCGCTAAATAGGGTTACAATATAATTTAGATACCTTTTCATAGTATTTGATGTTTAATAGAACAGAGAAGGTCATCAATAATTTGGATAAAAATGATAGGATTTATATCACAAAAAAAGTAAATATAATTCCAAGATAAAAAGGTACTTTTTAATGTTACTTTTTGCTTTTTTGGGCTCTGCTACAGTGCTGAATAAATACACGAAGCTAGCTCTATGGAACAATGTTTAGGTTATTAAAATCAGGTGCTTAGCATGTTGAACTTGCATTAACGGCTTGTTCAGTTAAAAAGGTTACCACTTCTGGTTTATCATTTGCTTGCTCCGATTTGCTTATTAGATGTAGCAGATTGCATCCATTTTGATCCGTTGCATCTTTATATAGACCATGTTCCCAGGCATATTTGATACTGTCTATTGAGAAGCCTTGCTCTTTCAAATATGTCAATATTGCCTCAGTTATGCGCCTAGGGTCCTCAACAGTGAATGGTACTTTTGTTTTGTTACTAACTGGTGCTTCTGTTGAGTTACTACTAACAAATTTTTCATTGTCTGTCGGATCTGTAATGGGTGGTACTGGTTCAGTAGTTGTATGATTAATAGGGATAAGGGGAGGAGCAGGAGATGGCCCCAGACCTATTGGATTTGCTCCATGCCCAACGTCAGCATGATGATAAATAACATACCAGCCTACAATGGGACAAAGCACTAAAGTTAGTGCGGCTGTCACATAAAAAACCTTAGCCCATGGGGAGCTCCTATTCCATAATCTTTGGGATCTTTGATGGAATCTTTGGAGCTTAGCAGTGATAGAAAACCCTAGCTCTTTCCTTGTATGTACATTTACACAAGCAGATAAGGTATTTAAAATTAATAGTCCAGCGAGCAGACCTGCTCTGTAGCGTGTATAGGTTTTCATAGCATTGATCTTTAAATAAATAATAGTATAATCGTAACCAAACAGGGTGCTGCCAATGTATGTCCTATAGCCTATCATATTGTTCTACTCTATCTGCTTAATTTCAGATAAAATACAACCTTAATTAAGCGCCATCGAACGGAGCAACCTCTTAACTTATCTATAATTAGGTTTATCTACAATTTTAATTTTTATTAATTAGCCTACTACTATTAATAAAAAAAAATAAAGATACTTGCAAAAAATAATGGTATTTAGAAATCACAATACTTGTAAAGATGTAAAAGATAGATAGATTCGGGCTTAAATGCTTTTGTATGATCCATCACTTTTTAAATATTTTTGGAAGCAAAAAACTTTACACATCAATTTATATAGTAAACAAATACCAGCTTTCATAGGAATAACCAACTTCGATCAAATTAACAAGCTAGTTAATTGGTCTGTTGTAGAAAAAGAACTTCGATTATATTATCCTAAAGGTTTACGTTTATCAGGCAAGCCGGCCTATAGTCCCCTGCTTTTGTTTAAAATGCTCTTGCTGCAGACGTGGTACTCTCTTAGCGATTACCAAGTCGAATAAGAAGTAAATGATCGTATCACTTTTAGGAGGTTTTGTGGTATTTATATGGATAGTCCTGTTCCAGGCCATAGTTTATTAAGCAGGTTTAGGACTGCTCTTACTCAAAAAAAAGCGCTAGAAAGGTTATTGAAAATAATTAATAATCAGCTATCTGATCATGGTGTATTGGTCCGAAATGGCTCAGCAGCTGTTGATGCTTCTATTACCCCTACTCCTAGACGCTCTAAAGGTAAAAAAAGCTATGATCTGGATAAAAACGGCACTATAACCACAGTTGAAAGCTATCAAAAAGGGGTAGACCAAGAAGCAAGCTGGGTAAGAAAGGCCATAATCTCTACTTTGGCTATAAACGACTCGTACCTGTTCAAGTCAGTGGCAAATAAGATGTTTTTTGCTTACTTTTTTCTTGATAAAAAAGTAAGCAAAAAATCAAGCGCTGATGAAAAAAGTGGCTGAAAGCTTAGTTTACTGTTGGAAAAACAGGAGCCTACCTGCAATCCCTCCCGGCAACTGTTTTTCTTTTCAT
>NZ_JAACGG010000069.1:0-9419 GCF_022810525.1 Candidatus Cardinium sp. cByotN1 | reverse complement strand
GCGCGTTTTTTCCTAGCATACGCCATAGTGGTGAACGGAAACAAAATTTAACTTAGCCTAACAGCATATAATAAAATTTATTATAAAAAATTTTTAAAGTTAAATGTATTATTATAATAACAAAAAATAAGTATAATGACAAAAAAAAATGATACAAAGATCAGATGTATTAAGCGCGTAGATGGTAGGATTAGGGGGTGATGTTTATAAGGTACCATAATAATAAAAATTGGCTTATATTTGCTTCTTATAGCATAAGAGTGATCTATATTCCCTACTATGCTCGAAAAAAGCTAATAAAATTCCATGATTGTAATCAATGACCTTACCTATCATTTGGGTAAACGAACCCTATATGATTCAGCTTCCCTTCATATTAAGCCCAAAGATAAAATTGGCCTAATAGGCCCAAATGGAGCTGGAAAATCTACTTTATTAAAGATTATTACCGGTGACCTTACACCCGATAGCGGCAAAGTGACCAGAAGAAAAGAGTGCTCTATTGGTTTTCTCAACCAGGATCTGCTTTCTTATCAATCTCAAGACAGTATTCGCAATGTAGCCATGGAAGCTTTCAGTCAAGCATTGGTTACGCAAAAAAAAATTGAAGCTTTATGCCAACAGATGGAGGTCAACTATTCGGATGATTTGCTTGCTCAGTTATCGCATCTGCAAGAAACGTTTGAGCGGATAGGTGGCTATGATATACAGTCAAGAACGGAGGCCATGTTAGAGGGTATGGGTTTTACTACCAAAGATTTAGATCGTTCACTTGCTGAGTTTTCAGGAGGTTGGCGCATGCGTGTTATGTTTGCCAAGCTGCTTTTGCAACAACCTTCTTTACTGATATTGGATGAACCAACCAACCACCTCGACTTAGTCTCTATTAAGTGGGTGGAAGCCTATTTAAAAAACTATGATAGTGCTTTTATAGTGGTTTCACACGACAGAAGCTTTTTAGATGGTACTACTAGTAAAATTGTAGAAATTTCTGAGAAAAAGTTTACTGTTTATGTAGGCAACTATAGTGCGTATGAAGTACAAAAATCAGAAAGAAGTGAATTACTCGAAAATGCCTATGCCAATCAACAAAAACAACTCAAACATGCACAAGAATTTATAGATCGTTTTAGAGCCAAGGCTAGTAAAGCCAAACTTGTTCAATCTAGGATCAAGGCATTAGATAAAATAGATAAAATAGAAGTCCCTTCTGCCCATCGTAAAACGATAAAAATTCAGTTTTCCATCAAGCAAAATCCTGGCAAAATTATTGCGGTAATAGATAAGATCAATAAGGCTTATGGTCCTGTATCTATTTTAAAAGATGCGGCCGTAGAAATTAATCGAGGCGATAAAATCGCTTTAATTGGTGCTAATGGACGTGGTAAAACGACTCTATTGCGTATTATAGCTGAACATGAAGCCGCTGAGCAACAACAAAGGAGCTTTGGTAATAATGTAGAGATGGCTTTTTATGCCCAGCATCAGTTAGAAGCGTTAAATCTAGAACATACTATTATAGAAGCCTTACGTGCCCATAGTAGCCATAGTGATGGCACAGAACGTACGGAACAAGAATTGCGTACCATAGCAGGTATGTTTCTTTTCACTAAGGATGATGTATTTAAAAAGATAGCCGTGCTCTCTGGTGGCGAAAAAGCACGAGTTGCCTTAGCCACCGTACTGCTCTCTCAAGCAAACTTTCTATTACTGGACGAACCAACCAACCACTTAGATATTCATTCTATTGATACACTTGGACAAGCGCTACAGCAATATGAAGGTACTTGTTTATTTGTATCACATGACCGTAATTTTATCCAACAGGTAGCCAATAAAATTTGGTATATCGAAAACAAAAAAGTAAAGGTATTTCCAGGCAGATATGAAGAATTTAAAGAGGTGGTGAACTTGAGTTAGATAGCCAGCTTATCTTGCATTGTTGGATATAAAACCTTAAATTTGGCTTCTTTATAGTTAATGGCTTAGTTTAATACTCAAACTAGCCTTAACTTAAATTAAGTGGAACAAAGCCATTTATCAATAAACAGTTCATATATCTAAGTTGTTTTTATTTTGCTGTATATCAGCTGAATAGCTGATATGAATACAGTAACAATTACTAATTAATTAAAATTTACCATGAATAGATTTAAAAAAAGTATAGCATGCTTAATGGTGTTAAGTTTGATGCCATCACCTAAAGCTGCAGCAGAGGATTGGAGTTATGGTATAAAAATAGCAGGAACTACTTCTTTTGGTACATTATCTGATCAAGAAAAGAAACATAGTAAGTTATTGCAATCTAACGGATCGGAATTAGCAGCACTAAAACAAGTACCAATCTTAGGAGAGGCAGTATCATTCGGACAAAATGTAGCAGGATTAAATTATAGTATGTGGAATCCTTGGTTTGGGGCTGCCCTATATATGGAACGTTCTTTTAACGATCATATAGGATTAGGCGTAGAGTTATTGTACAATAGATTTGATAAATCTATTAAATCTACTGGGATATCCTTGCGTAACAAGATCTGCTCTGTCCATACGATTGCAAACAACACGCTACTCACATGGTACTGGACCAGGGTTATTCGGCCAGATTTTAAAGATGATTACTTTCTGGGTCGTCTTTTCGCGGGCTTGCACATTTGCTATTGTATCAAGCGTACTCAAAAAGGTGAGTCTATGTCTTATCCGATAGAATTAGGATCAGACACTGATGGTTCTACAGGCTCGCCTTCTAGTAAGAACGAAAAGAGACTTAAAATTGGGTTTGTAGGTGGAACTTCTTTGGAATTTCCAAATGGGTGGCTTCTAGAAGTAAAAAGCATGCTGCCTTATAATTTATTAAACATGAAAAATAAGGACGAACGCCCCTTGTTTACCTCTATCCATCTTTCTGTAGGCTTTAATTTAGCCAAACTATACTAAATTCTTTTTTCCCTTTTGTAAAAGCTGTTGAAAGCATCCTTTACACCTCTACAAACAGAATCCAGGCTTTAGCCTCCATTGCAACTGTTTTGCTGGTCATTTGTAAGAGGTGCTTTCAATAGCTTTTTACTAGTTGGACTTCTTGCTTTTTTTGCGTATTGTGCCATAGGGCTAAATAAAAACTAACCATATGATAACGCTTACAAGCATGAGCATACGCATAGAATTATCCTGGAAAAATCAACTGGCTACAGAATTTGAAAAACCCTATTTCAAAAAGCTAACAGATTACGTAAGGGCGGCCTATCAAAATAGCACCATTTACCCAGCGGCTAAAAATATATTTAGAGCCTTTGAGCTATCAACTTTTACCGATACAAAAGTAGTGATTTTAGGACAAGATCCTTATCATGGTCCAGGACAAGCAGATGGATTGGCTTTTTCTGTACCTTTAGGGGTTGCTTTGCCCCCTTCATTACAAAATATTTTTGCAGAACTAGAGACAGATATGGGTATTGAAAAACCTACATCTGGCACATTGGATGGTTGGGCTCAGCAAGGTGTATTGTTATTAAATGTCATTTTGACGGTAGAAGCACATAAAGCAGGGTCCCATCAAAACCAAGGTTGGGAACTGTTTACTAACGCGGTGATCAAAGTCATTTCGGAACGCAAACAACAAGTGGTATTTATGCTATGGGGCCGCTATGCAGGGCAAAAGGAAGCCTTAATCGATTCCCAAAAACACCTGATACTAAAATCAGCACATCCCTCTCCACTCTCTGCCCATAGGGGATTTTTTCAAAATAGACATTTTAGTAAAGCAAATGCTTATCTGCTAGCCACAGGGCAAAAGCCTATTGCTTGGTAGGTCTATTGGGCCTATGAGCCAGGTTACATAACCAGGACGTTTGCGAGGGCTTTCATTAAAAAAAATGAGTACCTTATACTGTTTATATCCCATTTAAAGTTGCTGGAATATTTAGGCATGACTAGCAAAATCAATCTAAATGGCAAGGTGCCTGTTGATGCCAGAACAAACATCGAGGTGCATGGCTAATGGTGTCAACTTCATGCCACAATCAATGGATATACGTTTACGTCATTGCCTGAACAATAACAGATAGACAAAAAAGTCTTATACCAATTCCTTGTAGTACGCACAATATCTTTTAAGCGGACAAATGGTACAATTCGGTTTTCGTGCTTTGCAAATATACCTGCCATGTAGTACAAGCCAATGATGAGCATATTGGTGCCACTTCTGATCTATCACTTCTAGTAGCTCATTTTCTACTTTTTGGGGTGTGTTGCCTTTTGCTAGTCCAAGCCTTTTGGCTACTCTAAATACATGCGTATCGACCGCAATAGTTGGTTGGTTAAACAAACAGTTTAATACAACATTAGCTGTTTTTCTGCCTACGCCTGGCAATTGTAACAGTTTGTCAAAGTGGCTGGGTACGCGGCTATTATACTCATTGATCAATCGGTTACATAAACTAATAATATGTTTGGCTTTATGGTTAAATAATCCAATCGATTGGATATATTTTTTCAACCCTATTTCTCCAAGGCGTAGCATTTTCTCTGGTGTATCATATGCTTCGAATAAAGGTTTTGTAGCTATATTTACAGATATGTCAGTAGCTTGTGCAGATAAGATTACGGCTACTAATAAGGTAAACTCATTTTTATAGACTAATTCTGTTCTAGGGTTCTCATTTTTATGGCTTAAAATCTTAAAAATTTTATTAACTATTGGTTTTTTCATAAAATGTTAATAATAAAGCCTAAATAGATTGTATCCGTGCAGGAATCTGGTAAGGCTACGTACAAAAATAAAAACGTCTCTTGTGAAAATTTGCGTTTTTTGCTACCCTGCTCATAGCATTAAACAAAACTTAACCTTACAAATTTAGCATCATAGCAGATTAACAATGACTAATTTAATACATCCTGAAGTAGGCAGTAAAATATTACCAGCCAAAAAACTAGTAATATTGTTGCACGGTGTTGGTTCTAATGGGCATGATTTAATCAAATTAGTTCCACATATTAAAGATAGTTTACCAGATTGTCACTTCATGGCTCCTCATGGGGTAGAACCATATGATATGGCTCCTTATGGGAGGCAATGGTTTAGTTTACAAGATCGAACTCGTTATGTGATGAAGAGGTTGCTGGGCAGTAATGTTGCATCAGTTACAGACATCATTCACCAAAAGCAACTGGCGCTCAATCTTACCAATAAAGAGACCATTATTATGGGCTTCTCACAAGGAGCTATGATGGCTATATATTTAACACTGATACAAAAGGAGCCTTTCCTAGCTACCGTAGGATTTTCCGGATTATTAGTGGCGCCTTCACAATGCATCAATAGGGCTACGCCGATTTGTCTAGTTCATGGGATGTTAGATACGGTAGTAACCGTAGATGCTATAGATCATGCATTAGCCTATTTATCTCAGCATAATGTACCCTGCAGTGCACATAAACTAGATCAGCTTGCACATTCGATAGACCATAGAGGATTAGACATTGCCGTTAATTTTATAAAAAATAGTCAGATTAAAGGCATACCCTGATGTAAGGTGTTGCTACTCATGTTCTGCATCAGTCTAATAGTTGGCTACTCCTCAACCATTCGTGCTATGCACTATTAATGGTAAGAAATTATAACTGTGTATAGGTCTAAATATAAGTAATCGGCATCTTAGCCACGTAGCTACGCTGTTAGGAAGTATGCTAGTGTTATATATATTAACTAAAAAAGCTATATATATGGGGTATAAACTGGATGCTTATATAAAATCTTTCGTAGGCTATATCAAGTTGCTAAAGGTTCTGCTTTAACAAACTTTACTTAGGTAAACGGCTATCTTTATGTCTAAAGTTTCGATCGTTTGGCTACGGCGTAATTTGCGTCTAGCGGATAACAAGTCTTTTGCTGCTGCATTGCGTAATGCAGATAAAGTGTTACCAATTTTTATTTTTGACACTACTATTCTCAAGAGATTTCAAAATCCTTATGATCGACGGCTCTCTTTTTTAGCCAATACGCTTTGTTTAGTTAATGAGCAACTACAAAAACTAGCAGGGAAACTTTTTGTGTTTCATGGCACGCCTTTGGAGATCATCCCTAAACTGGTTAAACTTTTAAAAATTCAAGCTATTTATGCCGATCAAGACTATGAGCCAGCCAATATAGAACGAGATAGAAAAATTCAAAACCTACTAGCGAATCAATGTACCCTATATTTATATTGTGACCATTTGCTAATAAAACCTGATCTAATTTTAACAAAATATAACGAGCCATATAAGGTATATACCCCTTATATGCAGGCCTTTAGAACCCATATAGTCAATCAAGGGACAATAGCACAGAATAGGCTACTAACAGAATATACCTATCAATTGGAAGGTAGATTATTGATTCCTCCACCATTAGATGCTCAATCTATTGACTTAAGCTTAGGAGAAGAAGCCATGTTACAACAGATTGGCTATCTATATACAAAAGATGCTTTATGGGATCCTAAAAATGCCCATCATGTTTTAAATAGTTTTATTAAAACTAAAATAGACCATTATAAAGCAAATCGAGACTTTTTACAAATTAATGGTACCAGTATTTGCTCTCCTTATTTAAGGTTTGGGCTTATATCTATCAGATCATGTTATCGAAAAGCATTGGCTCTAGCATCAAATTTAGGTGCTATTACTTGGGTGAATGAATTAATTTGGCGTGAGTTTTATACTTATATTTTATATCATTTTCCCAATACAGTGGATCAAGCATTTCAAGAAAAATATCGTGGTACTATACCTTGGAATAGCAAACAAGAAGATTATGATAAGTTTATTCATGCGCAAACAGGTTATCCTATAGTAGATGCAGCCATTAAACAGCTATTGTTAGAGGGGTGGATGCATAATAGAGCAAGAATGATCGTAGCGAGCTTTTTTACTAAAAATCTGCTGTTAGACTGGCGTAAAGGTGAAAATTTTTTTGCTCAGTACCTTATGGATTATGAACTAGCTTCCAATGTTGGTGGTTGGCAATGGTCAAGTTCTTGTGGTACAGATGCACAGCCTTATTTTCGGATTTTTAATCCTTACCTTCAAGGAAAGAAATTTGATCCTGATGCGCAGTATGTCAAAAAATACTTACCTAGCCTACAAACAATACCTGCAGATGTTATCCATAATGCAGATTTTCATAAATTATATCCCCATTATCCCAACCCTATGGTTGACTATGGGTTATCTAGAGTAAGGGCTATAGAAACTTTTAAAAAAGCAGGACAATAACTTATAATCAATCATTGCTTTTAACTTTACGCTTTCCTAAATTTTCTTATTAATCAACCAGTTACTAAATTACTAACCTCAAAAATAATACGACAGGCGATAGAAAAATTATACTCATTAATCTATAACAACTGTTTCATAACATCATTTTTAGATTTGTTTTTTTGTTTATTATTTAGGATTTTCCAGTTAAAAACTCTTACGAGCACTTTCATAAAACTTGTATGTGCGTTACACTTACGATCTGCCTCTTCAGATAGTATGGTGGTGCTAAGATTGGTAAGCTAAAATGCGATTATGTTTTTAGAAAAGTTTGTTAAACAAACAATTTATTAGGTTAACTTCATTGTCTATGCAGCCCTATCACTTGGTGCCTCATAAAAAAAACGGCTCCATCAACTATATCTTTTGTTTTTCTTTCTAAGACCCAACAAAATAGCCTTTATCAAATAACGATTTATCTATGATCTACTATTCCACTACACTTTTAATGGTATCGGTCTTTTTGATATTCACTCTTCTGGTAGGGCTTTGCGCTACTAAAAAGGCAATTACATTTCGGGAATATGCTGTAGGCAATAAATCCTTTCATACCAATACCCTGGTGTTTACAACGTTGGCTACAATTATTGGAGGAGGAGTCATGATGTTTTATATACCAAGATTCTATGATCGAGGTATATTTTACACGATTAGTCTCATTATCTCCTATGTGATCAGGTATGCGATGCTCAGTCTGCTGGGGCTGCGTATGGGGCCATTTATGCAACATCTCTCTATTGCAGAGACTATAGGTAGCATATATGGTAAGTATCCAAGGCTTATTGTTGCTTGTCTGAGTATCTGCTGGATGATTGTTGTTGTTTCTGTTCAAATCAATGTAATGTCCTCTATTATCGCCATGTGTATAGATTCGATTGATCCTCGTATCTTTACCATGTTGGCTACTTTAATCCTTATTATTTATGCTACTTTTGGGGGTATTCGTGCTGTTACCGTTACGGATGTATGGCAGTTTATAACTTTTACTATCATGATTCCCCTGCTTATTAAGTTTGTATTTATAAAAACAGGTAAGTCCTTTTTAGAGGATTTTTTGTTTTTGCAAAAGCACGAAAAATATAGATTAAGCCATTTCTTCGAAGTTGATAGCAACACACAAAACTCGAGTCTGCTTTTGAAGTTTCTAAGTCTTGCATTTTTTATACCTCCCCCAATTATACACAAAGCCTATATGCATGCTAGTCCTATTCAAATCAGAAAAGTATTTTTGTATGTGAGCTTGATAATACCTCTTATACTGCTTTTTATATCTATGATTAGCCTATTTGTTTTTGTAGGAGATCCCAATCTCCCCGAAAAGGCAATTTGGCCATATATACTGGCTGATATGCCACCTGTTTATAAAGGATGTTTGATGATTAGTGTATTAGGCATGACCATGTCCACAGCTGATTCTAATCTACACACTGCTTCGATTATGTTTAGCCATGATGTGGTGCAAATTATTCGAGGTATAAAACGAGACCCCTACATAGACCAGCTTCGAATCGCCAAATTAACTGGATTATTTACAGGCCTACTGTCTATGATTTTAACCCTTTACTATCTTAACCTATTTGAACTAGTTAATTGTGTGTTGCAGCCTCTTACATTAGGTATGACGACTATAGTGAGTCCCCCTTTTATTTTAGCTGTTTTTGGTTTTCGGGGTACTCCTTGCACGGCTTTGGTCGGAATGGCTACAGGTATAGTAGTCACTTGTGGTTGGTACAACTGGGTTGAATCTGCCATAGCATTATATGGTGTTTTATGGGGTATTCTAGCCAATGGCCTGGCTATGATGGCCGCCCATTATTGGCTAAAACAACCAAAAGGTCAAGGCTGGGTTGGGTTAGATCCGCAACAAAAAAGAATACAACAGCTTATACGAGCATTTAAAAGATATAAAAAGCGTCTAGACTTAGAGTAAATAAGGAATTTTGTTTTAGCCTTTGCTTGTATCTGTTCAGGAGATGGCGTCAACTTAAGGGATATATTTAATTGATTATTATATATAATAATATATAAAAAAACACCCCTTGTAAAATAGTTGCGATCAGCAAGTGACCCTTATAGCTGACATAGAAAAACAGCAGGAATGGATGTTGCAGGGTGGATGCTGTTGT
>NZ_JAACGG010000068.1:0-3771 GCF_022810525.1 Candidatus Cardinium sp. cByotN1 | reverse complement strand
GAAAAATGTAACAACAAAAATCCATTTTCTACTAATTGCGTCAACGCAAACCATAGAGTTGCTAAATATAATCGAACAAAAACCACAGTCGTGAACGGATACAAACAGCTTATTCCTTCAATCTCATTGCTCCAGATCGTTGTAAATCTCTCTCTTTAATGGTTTGACGTTTATCATATAGTTTTTTACCTCGTGCTAGGGCAATGGCCAGCTTAGCAAACCCACGTTGATTTATAAACAATTCTACCGGAATAATGGTTAGCCCTTTTGCTTGGTTTTTGAGTAACTGTTGCAGTTCTTTTTTCTGCAACAATAACTGACGGTCACGTTTTTCTTCATGATTGTAGATGTTGCCATGACTATAAGGACCAATATGCATTCCTTTTATCCAAAGTGATCCTCGATTAAAATAACAATAGGCATCTTGAAGTGATGCTTTATTCATGCGAATCGATTTTATTTCTGTTCCTTGCAAGATAAGGCCAGCCGTATACCTGTCTAAAAAGGTATAGGCAAAATGGGCTTGTCTATTTTTAATGCAAACCTTTGTGGGAAATGCGCTTTTCTTACCTGACATAGATAGACTTTAAATAAAAAGATGGCTTCTACAAATTTCTGCAATCTAAAACATAAAATCTATAGTGCTATCATAGATAAACAGATTTTGGCATCATGCGCATCATATTCTATAAAATAATAGTATATTGCATTGGTGTTTGCAAAAAAATAAAATGGTTTATATTATGACACAAAAACCTTGGATTCAGCATTATCCTGCTTCTATTCCGGATACCATTGATACCGCTAGGTATCGCTCATTAGTCCATTTCATGGAAGAGGTTTTTGAGCAATACCAAGACTTACCCATGTGCGAAAACATGGGCAAGGTACTCACTTTTCATAAAGTGGATAAACTATCTAAAGCTTTCGCAGCTTATATTCAGCAATATACTAATTTATCAGTAGGATCACATGTAGCGATTCAATTACCCAACTTATTGCAGTATCCAATTGCTGTGTTGGGTATGCTACGCGCTGGCATGGTAATAGTCAACATCAATCCACAGTATACTCCTGCTGAAATGGTCTACCAACTTAAGGATGCAGGTGTCCGTGCCATCGTTGTATTAGAAAACTTTGCCCATAAATTAGTTGAAATTTTACCAGATACGTCTATTCAAACTGTTATTGTTACCAAAGTAGGTGACATGCTTGGTTCTATAAAAGGAAAGCTACTTAACTTTGCTATCAAACATATTAAAAAACTGGTTCCTGCTTATAATCTACCACAAGCCATTTCTTTTAAGGAGGTTTTAGAAAAAGGGAAACAGGCCATTTTTCGTCCTATTCCTTTACAACCTTCTGATACTGCTTTTTTGCAATATACGGGTGGGACGACAGGCCTGTCGAAAGGAGCTATTCTATCGCATGGCAACCTTACCGCCAATTTTCAACAAGTAGAACTTGTCATGCGCCTTCTATTAAAGGAAAAGGAAGAACGGACCATGATTCCGTTGCCTCTTTATCATATTTTTGGATTAGCTAGCTTCTTTGCAATGGCTAAGATAGGTGCCATTTCTTCATTGATTACGAATCCTAGAGATATTCCACGCTTTATCAAAGCATTACGAAAAACGAAACCTACTTGTTTAATAGGCATCAACACTTTATTTGAAAAGCTATTGGTCAATAAAACATTCAAAAAACTAAAGCTTACTTCTTTAAAGCTTACCATAGCAGGTGGTATGAAAACACAAGAAAAAGTTAAAAAACACTGGGAGCAATTAACGGGTAGTAAGCTGATGGAAGCCTATGGCTTAACCGAATGTTCGCCTGGTGTTTCTACCGATATGATCAATGGGCTCTATCATATGCCACTACCTGGCACATCTGTTATCATAGCAGATGAAGCAGCTAAAGAGTTACCCTATGGAACAGCTGGTGAACTACTGATTAAAGGACCTCAACTGACCCAGGGGTATTGGCAAAAACCAGTAGAAACAGCAGGGGCCTTTGTAAATGGATGGTTTAAAACAGGTGATATAGCTATTATGGATAAAAATGGATTTATATCTATTATCGATCGTAAAAAAGATATGATTAATATTTCTGGTTTTAACGTATACCCCAATGAGATAGAGCAAACCCTAATAGGGCATCCAAAAGTGTTAGAAGTAGGCGCTATTGGTATAACAGATGTTACACTCAAGGAAGCCATCAAGGTTTTTATTGTAAAAAAAGATGCAACGCTTACTGCTGAAGAGATTATAGCTTATTGTAAGGCAAAAATGACCCGTTATAAAATTCCTAAGTATATAGAATTTTGCAATAGCTTACCCAAATCACCCATAGGTAAAGTACTAAGGAGGTTATTAAAGGGGTAAATAAAGGGGCCTATATGCTATATTATTTATTCAAGTACCTACATGCCACATTTCAGTGGCCTGGTACAGGGCTCTTTAAGTACATTTCTTTTCGGGCTGCTATGGCTACCTTGAGTTCCTTTACCATCATTTTTCTACTAGGGCAAGCTTTTATAAGCTACTTAAGTAGCAAACAAGTAATCGAGTCTAATCGATCATTAGGGTTTAACGAATCAGAAAAAAAAGTTAGTACACCTACTATGGGAGGTATACTTATTATACTGGCCACAGTGCTACCCACATTGCTCTTTTCCAAGTTACATAACATATACATTATCCTCTTATTAATTACTACAATTTGGATGGGGCTGGTTGGCTTTTTGGATGATTATATCAAGGTGTTTAAAAAACAAAAACGTGGACTAAATGGATGGATTAAACTATTGGGCCAAATGGTTTTAGGTTTTATTGTAAGTATGACCCTTTATCTAAATAAGCATGTAGTCATACGTGAGTTATCGATACCTGCTCATGCCATAACTACTGAGCCTGTGGATACAGTTTCCTCTCTATATAAAGACACAAAATCTACCAAAACAACTATTCCTTTTTTAAAAGGTAATGAACTAGATTACGCACAAATAACGGGGCTCTTACTGGGTAACTCAGCTTATACATGGATGGTTTATATGGCTATTGTAGCTTTTATTATTGCTGCTGTTTCCAATGGCTCTAATTTAACAGATGGTCTTGATGGATTAACAGCCAGTACATCTGTAATTGTTGGTACTACATTGGCTATTCTTGCTTATTTATCGGGCCACATCATATTTGCCAAGTATTTAAATATTATGTACATCCCAAATTTGGGGGAACTGACTATATTTTGCTGTGCATTTGTGGGATCATGTATGGGTTTTCTTTGGTATAATGCCTATCCGGCACAAATCTTTATGGGAGATACCGGAAGCTTATCTATTGGGGCGGTTATTGCGGTAGTGGCCATTTGTATTCGTAAAGAGTTACTGATTCCGGTACTATGTGGTATATTCTTAATAGAAAATCTATCTGTTATCTTGCAAACCACTTATTTTAAATTTACCAAAAAGCGTTATGGTATAGGTAAAAGAATTTTTAAAATGGCACCCCTTCACCACCATTATCAGAAATTAGGATGGCATGAATCAAAGATTGTAACACGCTTTTTAATTATTAGTATTTTATTGGCTATCGCTACCTTAGTGACTTTAAAGGTGAGATGAGAAGTGTACTTTCAGGGCATTAAAAAGTTACGTAAGGTGACTATGTTATAGTATCTGTTCACCCAATGGCGTCAACTTAAGGAATTTTAATTATTTTTATTTGATTATAAGATTTTTTTATGTTACTTTTTCTTGATAAAGAAGTA
>NZ_JAACGG010000067.1:0-7169 GCF_022810525.1 Candidatus Cardinium sp. cByotN1 | reverse complement strand
TAGTGGTGAACGGAAACGTGAACGGATACCAATTTTTTTGCATAAAAATACTTGTAATTAGCGTAATTAGCGCTGTTTTTATTCTACTGAACTAAGCCGTGAAAAGTCAAAAGTATCTAAGTATTGTGTAGTAAAGTTTCCTTGCTGAAAGGTCTGATCCTCTAGTAAAGCACGATGAAATGGAATATTTGTTTGAATGCCTTCTATTACCAATTCTTCCAATACACGTCTCATTTTAGCAATGGCATCCATTCTAGTATTTCCATGCACAACAAGCTTGGCAATCATAGAATCATAGTGAGCAGGCACTACATAACCAGCATAAATATGACTGGCCACCGTTATACCCATCCCTCCAGGTAAATGCATGTGGTTAATTTTTCCAGGAGATGGTCGAAAGCCATTAAAAGGGTCTTCTGCATTAATACGAACTTCTATGGCATGACCTTTTGGATATAGGTTGGGTACATCTAGTGGCTTACCAGCTGCCATTTCAATTTGCGTTTTGAGTAGATTAAAGCCGGTAACCGCTTCTGTAACCAGGTATTCTACCTGAATCCGGGTATTCATTTCCATGAAATAAAAGTTTTGGTATTTATCTACCAAAAACTCCATGGTACCAACTCCTTCATATCCTATAGCAGATACGCCTTTTATAGCCGCTTCTGTTATTTTTTTCCGTAATGACGCTGTCATAAACGGAGAAGGAGATTCTTCTACTAATTTTTGATGTCTACGCTGAATAGAACAATCTCGTTCAGATAGATGAATGACTTTACCATATTGATCAGCTGCGATTTGTATTTCAATATGACGTGGCGCTTCTATATATTTTTCCAAATAGAGTCCCTCTTTACCAAAAGAAGCGACGGCTTCTTGTCTAGCTTCTGTCCATTTTTGTTGAAATAGTTCGGGGCTATCCACCAATTTGATACCTTTTCCGCCACCACCTGCGGTTGCTTTTAGCAATACAGGAAACCCGATTTCATTGGCTAAACGGATGCCTTCTTCAACGGAAGTTAGTAGACCATCGGAACCAGGAACGGTGGGTACACCAGCAGATTGCATCGTTGCTTTTGCAGTAGCTTTATCCCCCATTTTGTTAATGGTAGTAGCAGAAGGACCTATAAATTTAATACCATATTCTGTGCAAATATTTGCAAAGCTGGCATTTTCAGATAAAAAACCATAACCCGGATGAATTGCATGGGCATTGGTTACTTCAGCAGCAGCAATAATAGCAGGAATAGAGAGGTAAGATAAATGGCTTGAAGGGGGACCAATACAAACCGACTCATCTGCAAAACGGACATGGAGGCTATCTTTATCTTCCGTAGAATGTACGGCAACCGTTTTAATACCCATTTCTTTGCAAATTCGAATGATGCTTAAGGCAATTTCTCCACGATTGGCAATCAATATTTTTTGAAACATAGCAGATCAAATGGGTTAAGTAAAAAGGGAGTCGAATCGTTATTTGGTAACTGGATCTACTAAAAAAAGAGGTTGATCATATTCGACAGGAGAGACATCATCGACCAAAATTTGAACGATCTTACCGGTAACTTCTGCCTCAATTTCATTGAAAATTTTCATAGCTTCTATTATGCAAAGCTTAGTTCCTTTTACAATAAGATCGCCCTCTTTCACAAAAGGAGGGTCTGTAGGGCTAGATGCCCGATAAAAGGTACCAATCATGGGAGATTTAACGGTTATATAATTCGTTTCAAGGCTATTGTCATGTATCGATGGCATAGTCGTTACTTGAGCAGGAGCCGAAATGGGCAAACTATTGGCAGTAAGGGATGCTATATGTCCAGGAATAGGTATACTCCTTTTGATATGGATTTTAATCGCTTCTGTTTCAATGTTAACTTCTTCTAATCCTGATTTGGTAATAAAGTCAATCAGTTCTTGAATCTCTTTAGTTGTCATATTTACTTTTTCTGCTCATTTATACGCTCCATATAGAGACCTGTGCGGGTATCTATCTTGACAAGATCTTCATTATTAATAAATAAAGGCACTCTAATTTCTACGCCTGTCTCTAGAGTAGCTGGCTTTAAGGTTTTAGTAGCAGTGTCGCCTTTAAGCCCCGGCTCTGTATAGGTGATCCGCAATAGAACAGATGGGGGTAATTCACATTTTAATACTACATTTTCATCATCATGATAAACCACTTCTACATGTTGTCCTTCTTTTAAGAATTGGGGGGTATGGATGAGTGATGGCTCAATAGTTAATTGTTCAAAGGTGTCTGTATGCATAAAAGTATAACCTAAGCTATCCTTATAAAGAAACTGGTAGGGTCTACGTTCGATGCGTGCTATATGGATTTTTACACCTGCATTAAATGTATGGTCAATTTGTTTTTCTTTTGTTAAACTCTTTAGCTTAGTTCTAACAAAGGCTGCGCCTTTGCCTGGTTTGACGTGCTGAAATTCGACAACGCTATAAATATCATTGTTCAGCACAATACAAAGGCCATTTTTAATATCACTTGTATTTGCCATACTATTTTGTTTGTAAGTTTATGGTGGCTATTTGTCTCTACAAGATAGATTGTTAGATATCTATTTTTTTCAGGTATAAACTAGGCTTTCCGTAACTTTTTTAATCAGCGCTTGATTTTTTGGTTAACCAAAAAATAACCAAAAAAATTTGTTATCTTAAAGCTGTTTTAAACAGCTTTCACACCATCATACCCCCAGACCATATACATAGCGCCCCAGGTAAATCCCCCTCCAAAAACAGTTACAATCACCTTATCACCTTTTTTTAGTTTATCTTCGTAATCCCACAAACAAAGCGGAATGGTTGCAGCAGTTGTATTGCCATATTTAGCAATGTTGAGCATAACCTTTTCCATAGGGATGGCTACACGCTCAGCTACTAGCTGTAAGATACGTTGGTTGGCTTGATGGGGAACAAGATAGGTAATATCTGCTGGAGTAAGGTGATTATTAGCCATAATATCTAGTACTACTTCTGACATAGCCTTAACCGCTGCTTTAAATACGTTCTGGCCATCCTGTTGAATGTAGTGTGCTTGGGCATCAACTGTTGCATGTGAAGCAGGCAGTTTACTACCTCCTGCTTTTTGATAAAGCAGGTCCTGCCCTGCACCATCTGCCTTACAGATGGTATCTACAATCCCGTAACCACTAGCTGCATCATGGGCCGTTACTAATACGGCGCCTGCACCATCCCCAAAAAGAATACAAGTAGCCCTATCTGTATAATTGGTAATGGAAGACATTTTATCTGCTCCTACTACAATCACTTTTTGGGCTCTACCAGAAGCAATAAACTGTGCTGCTGTATCTAGTCCATAGAGAAAACCTGAACAAGCAGCTTGTAAATCATAACTAAAAGCACGATTGGCGCCTACAGCATGGGCAATGATATTAGCGGTAGCAGGGGTGATTCTATCTGGCGTAATGGTAGCACATATAAGCAGATCTACGGTAGCAGGATCAGTAGCTGTTTTTTGCAGTAAATCTTTTACTGCTTCTATAGCCATGACTGAGGTTCCCATTTCTTCTCCCTTTAGAATCCTTCTCTCTTGAATACCCGTTCTAGTAGTTATCCACTCATTATTGGTATCTATCATTTGCTCCAACATGCTGTTGGTCAAGACATAGTCGGGTACATATCCAGCCACACCTGCAATGGAGGCACGTTTTATTATTTGCATCTGTTTCTATGCATCACCACCCTGCCTTTGTAATACATTTTATCTTCATGCCAAAATGCCCGATGGGGGGTATGTACTACACCTGTAATAGGGCAAACAACAAGGGCAGGCATGGCAAGTTTAACATGTGTTCTTCTTTTATCTCTTCTGGAAGCAGAAGATCTTTTCTTTGGATGTGCCATCTTTCTATAATTACTTATTTGAAACTACTGTCAAGAAATATACTGCTTTTATTACTTAGGTACTTAACTTATCTTTTTCTAGATAAGAAGAACCAACCAAATTTACGAATAATTTTTACAGCTAGAAAATTATTTTTTAGAGTCCGTTTAGCACCGTGGCCAATAAGGTTTTTTAAAACTTACTTGTTGCTTGATCAAAAGGTAAGCAAAAAATCAAACGCTGACGGAAAAAGTTCCTGAAAGCCTAGTTTATACCTGGAAAAACAGGAACTGCCCTGCAATCTCTCCCTGCATTTGAACCCGCGTAGCGGGTGAGTTCTGTTTTTCCAGCTCTAATACGTGATTGCCGCAACTTTTTACTGAGGGCTTGATTTTTTGTCTACTTCTTTATAAAGAAAAAAATTTAATAAACAAGCCTTTTTTACCAGTTTTTGTGAACAAATACCATTAAAAAGTTCCTCCATAAGGATTCGCTTTTTTCATAATGCCCCTAGGGCTATTGCGTATAAAAGAAAGAATTATCTCTTTTTCTGGACCATCTAACACTTGCTTATCTACAGCTTCTAATGCTAGCGGTAACAATAAGGTACTATGATAGATCAAACGATAGATATGGTCTATGACATTGTGTTGTTCTTGGGTAAAACCATTCCGTTGCAATCCAATCAAGTTGAGACCATAATAACGTAATGGTTCTCTTGCTACTTTAATATATGGGGGTACATCCTTACGTACAATGCTTTTAGAAGCAACCATACTATAGGCTCCTATGCGCATAAACTGATGAATAGCTGCCATGCCACCTATTACAGCATGGTGGTGCAGTTGCACATGACCGGCCAATTGGGCAGCATTGGTAACGATCACATGATCTTCAATCATACAATCATGCGCTACATGTACATACGCCATCAGCAATACGTGGGATCCTACAACCGTATTACCCAAAGTCCCCTTATTGAGGGTAACAAACTCACGTATAACGGTATGGTCCCCAATTTCCACATAGGTATGCAAGGTAGTAGGTTTACGATCTTGTGGACTAGCGCCAATAACCGAACCTGGAAAAATCTGACAGTTTTTACCAATTCGGCTTCCCGACATAATGGTTACATGAGGCCCTATAGAAGTACCCTCACCTATAATCACATCTGCTTCAATAGTTACAAAACTACCTATGGTTACCCCTTTCCCCAGCGTAGCACCAGGATGGATATCAGATTGCTTCATGTTGTTTGACAATTTGAGCCAATAAAACGGCTTCACAAGCCAAATGTTCACCTACAAAAATACGTCCTTTTACCTTGGCGATTCCTACAGACTGCTTTTCGGTAGTACTAAACTTGATAGCTGAAAGCAAGGCACAATGCAGTACTAGGGTATCTCCAGGTACAACCATACGGCGGAATTTACACCCATCAATCGAAAGAAAATAGGTAAGATATTGGGCTGGATCTGGTACCTTATCTAATACCAATATACCACTAGTTTGTGCCAATGCTTCTACTTGTAGAACGCCAGGCATAACAGGGGTGGAAGGAAAGTGTCCTTGAAAAAAAGGCTCATTTATTGTCACATTTTTCACCCCAATGATATAGGAACTACCCAATTCCATAATTTTATCTACCAATTGAAAAGGGTAACGATGGGGCAATAGACTACTGATCTCTTTTACATCGAAGCGTGGCTTAGCTTGTAAGTCGCAGATGGGGGGAGATTTGGTCTCTTGCCTTATTAAATGTTTCTTTAAGGCAGTAGCGAAAGCTATATTCGGACCATGTCCGGGTTTGTGTGCAAAAAGTTTTACTTGTAAAGGTCTCCCTAGTAAGGCTAGATCCCCGATCAGATCTAATAATTTATGACGTGCGGGTTCGTTCATATAGCGTAACGAGGATAAGTCGTCAGGTGTGACCAAATGGTCAACCTGGTGCCCCGTTAATTGGGTAATCTGTTCCAACCATTTTGTATGGTCTTTATGGTCAGAGAAAATAACGGCTTTTGTAGGATCGCCTCCCTGTAGTAAACCTTTGCGATATAAGGCAGGAATCTCATCTAAATAGGTAAAAGTGCGGGCAGGCGCTATGGTCTCTTTAAAGTGCGCTAATGTAAAGAGCGTTGCATATTGATGGCCTATGGGCCATCTATTGTAAGCAAGGGTAACATGCATGCTATAGTCGCTGTCCGGATAGAGGGCATAGTGGCTACCTGTATCTGGGTCGTCGTAAAGAAAGGGTTCTTTGAGGGTAAAAAACTTTCTTGGTGCTTCTTGTGGCACCACACCTGCCTCTAACAGCAGGTCTACAAAAGCCAAAGCACTACCATCTAGATCGGGTACCTCTGGCCCATCTAGTTGAATACAAATATTATCTACTTGGATGCCTACAATCGCTGCTAGCAAATGTTCTACCGTAGCGATTCGTGCTTTATTCTTTTCAAGAAGGGTACCTCGCTCCGTTTCGGCTACATGGGCTACCGAAGCTTCTATAAAAGGCTGATCTGGTAGATCAACCCGTTGAAATTGTATGCCCGTATCAATCGGCATAGGAGCTAAGCTACCTTTAACCTTTTTCCCAGTATGGAGCCCAATGCCTTCGAAATGGATGATCCGTTGAATGGTCTGTTGTTGGTGTTGCATCGTAAATATTTTAAAAAACAGCTATAGTATAGCCCTCCGCTTATCTCTTTCCATAAAAAATAGTAGCTGTTTAGCCAATGGCGTCAACTTAAGTAAAATCTATTTTACTGCGGCTGTATGTATAAACTTTTAGCATAGTCTCTGGCTATCAGCCTTCTATTATAAAGGAATTTGGCACGCAGTAAATCAATGAAATCATCTGTTTTGCAACGGGAAATCATAAACTCAGCCCGCTACGGGGGCTTCAAACAGATGATTTTCTGATCCGCTGAAAAACAGATGATTCAAAGACTAGATTTTACTGAAGCGCCAAATTCCTTTATAGAAGGCCATAATAGCCTAAAAAATTAAGTTTATACCACAAATAATAAACAAAAAAGCAAATCTAAAAATTATATTATCACATTTGGAAATCAATAAAATATAACTCTTAAGTTGACACCATTAGCTGTTCAGCGTAGTGGTAAAGCTACGCCAAAAAAGAAAAAACGCTCCTTGTAAAATAGTTGCGACTAGAAATCGCCCCTTACAGCTGGAAAAACAGAACTTGCCCGCTATGCGGGCTTCGAACAGGCTGTTTTTCTATTTCAGCTGTAAGGGGCGATTTCAGCAAATTTTTACTGAGGGCTTGATTTTTTGGCTACTTTTTGATCAA
>NZ_JAACGG010000066.1:0-8546 GCF_022810525.1 Candidatus Cardinium sp. cByotN1 | reverse complement strand
GCGCGTTTTTTCCTAGCATAAGCCATAGTGGTGAACGGAAACTATAAAAAAGCTTTCATTAATGATCAAAAACCCATGAAAGTCCATCTTAATTATTTACAAAATATAAGCTAGCTAATGGAAAAACGTAAAAAATAGTTGATCTCTCAATAGATTCAGTGTTGCCTATATAGTGCTTACCAATAAGCAGATTATGCTAAAAGTCAGTTAGATATACCCTTGACGAGGAATAGGGGAAGGCACACTAGCAACACGGTACTCAGCAAAAGCATAGATACCAGTAATAACACCAAGACTGCCACCAACTATACCACCAAGTGTCCCACTCACCATGCCACCAACATCACCAGCAACAGCAATACCAGGAACAATTCCAGCAGCAATACCAACACAAAAGCCAACAAGACCACCAGAAATACCACCAATAATGGGCGCAACCAAAGGACCCAGAGAAGAATCAGAATCAGAACCGGGATCGGGATCGGGACCGGGAGCAAGAGGAGAAGGAGGAGCAGAGAAATCAAAACGAGAAGGAGGGAAAGAGAAATCAAAATCAGAAACAGGAGAAGCAGGAGGGGCAGGAGGAACAGGAAGAACGGGAGAAGCAGGAGCAACAAAGTAAAAAGAAGTAGGCATAAGTTGATATAGGAAGCAGCATCTATTTTGCTTAGGATATTGACCGCATGCAGTCAATGTGGACAAAGATAATAGTAGGCAGTTGATAATTGTATTGCAAGGAATTTGGCATAAAAAACCAAACATCTTGATAGATAATCCGCTTCTATAAAAAGGCGACCTAGTATACATTGCTCTAACCTTTATTGTTAATAGTAAATAACTACAGAAATAATTCAGAAGAGAAATTTGAAAAAGAGGAAAAATGTTATTTAAAATAAATGTGGTAAGAAGAGAGGAATGGTATTTACTCTATAAAAGAGATGTTCCAGCCACACCTTCCGGTACGGCTACCTTGTTACAACTTAGCCCTAGTCGCTGGTCTAACACTAAACAGCTCCTTTTACGGCCACTGTCTTCAAGCTCTACCAACTCCCATGGCTTGATGGGCGGTGTGTACAAGGTCCGAGAACGTATTCACCGCGTCATTGCTGATACGCGATTACTAGCGATTCCAACTTCATGAGGTCGAATTGCAGACCTCAATCCGAACTGAGACATGCTTTTGAGATTTGCATCTTGTTACCAAGTAGCTTCCCTTTGTACATGCCATTGTAGTACGTGTGTAGCCCTGGGCATAAAGGCCATGATGACTTGACCTCGTCCTCTCCTTCCTCCCGCTTACACGGGCAGTCTACTTAAAGTCCCCACCATTACGTGCTGGCAATTAAGTAAAAGGGTTTCGCTCGTTATAGGACTTAACCCAACACCTCACGGCACGAGCTGACGACAGCCATGCAGCACCTTGTATTCTGTCCCGAAGGAACCCTTAATTTCTCAAGGTGTCAAAATACATTCTAGCCCAGGTAAGGTTCCTCGCGTATTATCGAATTAAACCACATACTCCACCGCTTGTGCGGACCCCCGTCAATTCCTTTGAGTTTCACCCTTGCGAGTATACTCCCCAGGTGGATCACTTAACGCTTTCGCTTAGACACACACGAGGTTTCATGTATATCGAGTGATCATCGTTTACGGCGTGGACTACCAGGGTATCTAATCCTGTTTGCTCCCCACGCTTTCGTGCCTCAGCGTCAGTTAAAGACCAGTAAGCTGCCTACGCTATTGGTATTCCTTATGATATCTAAGCATTTCACTACTACACCATAAATTCTGCCTACCTCTTCTTAACTCAAGCCTAATAGTATCAATCGCAGTTCTAGCGTTAAGCACTAGGATTTCACAACTGACTTAATAAGCCGCCTACGCACCCTTTAAACCCAATAAAACCGGATAACGCTTGCACCTTCCGTATTACCGCGGCTGCTGGCACGGAATTAGCCGGTGCTTATTCTTACAGTACTCTCAAGAGCCCCCGCAGGGGCTTTTTTGCTCCTGTACAAAAGCAGTTTACAACTCAGAGAGCCTTCATCCTGCACGCGGCATGGCTGGTTCAGGCTTGCGCCCATTGACCAATATTCCCTACTGCTGCCTCCCGTAGGAGTCTGGCCCGTATCTCAGTGCCAGTGTGGGGGACCTTCCACTAAGAACCCCTACCCATCGTAGCCTTGGTGAGCCATTACCTCTCCAACTAGCTAATAGGACGCACGCTCATTTTACACCGCCGGAGCTTTTATCTTTTTAGCATGCGCTAGCAAGATTGTATGGGGTATTAATTCCCGTTTCCGGAGGCTATTCCCCAGTGTAAAGTAGATTGCATGCGCATTACGCACCCGTCCGCCGGTCGCCGGCAACACCGAAGTGTCCCGCTGCCCCTCGACTTGCATGTATGAGGCCTGCCGCTAGCGTTCATCCTGAGCCAGGATCAAACTCTTCTTTCTATTATTTATTAACGTTATTCCTATATAAGGAATGATTTTTTGAGTCACACACTTTCCTCTCTCACTCATATTTAAATGAGTTTCTTACCTACATTTATTTCAAAGAACTTCAAGTCTAAATCAAAAATAACTGGCTGCTTTTTGGTTGACTGCTTATGTTATTTTGATTAACTCTGAAACAAAGGTACGTACTTTTTTCTAATTTGCAATAAAGTTTTAAAAAATAAAGGATAAAAAATCTTGGAGTTTATATAAAATAAATGATAATCAGATAATTATATTCTGTTTTAATACTTTATAAACCACATCTATAGTTCCTGTATAAAGTTACTTTAGGTGTAGTATAGTCGAGCGTCAAGCTAGGATGATGCCTGATAGGCTACTTTTTAGCATTAAACTAAATGTTATAGGCTATAGTTTGCTGTTATAATGTAAATTGTATTGGTAGATCTACGAAAATTATTTTTCAGCTTTAAAAGCTGATTATAGGTAATATTTCAAATTATTGAGAAGCGATGATATGCTATAATCAAACAACCATTTGTAAATTTATAGCCCGGGAACCAAATTAATCTAAGGAGGTATGTTCTTAAGTAGCCTTACCACATTACTGAATGAATACAGATCACTGTATTTGTTTAAATAATATAAATTTATTATAATCGGGGTTTATATATTTTTCTATGGCAAAAAATTTAATTATTGTTGAGTCCCCTGCAAAAGCCAAAACGATTGAACGTTATCTAGGCAGTAACTATCAAGTAGCTTCTTCTAATGGTCATATTAGAGATCTTATTAAGGGCAATAATGCTATTAATATTGAGCAGGGTTTTTTGCCTAGTTATGAAATCAGTCCTGGAAAAGAACGGGTGGTACAACAACTTAAAAAGTTGGCCCATAGCTCTGATTGCGTTTATTTAGCTAGTGACGATGATCGAGAAGGGGAATCTATATCATGGCACTTAAAAGAAGCACTTGAGTTAAAAGATGAAAAAGTGCAGCGGATTGTCTTCAGAGAAATTACTAAAATGGCTGTTTTAAACGCATTAAAACAACCACGTACCATTGATTTAGCGTTGGTAGACTCACAACAAGCCAGACGTGTTTTAGATAGGCTAGTAGGTTATGATCTATCGCCTTTATTATGGAAAAAGATTAAACCAGGTCTCTCTGCAGGCCGTGTACAATCTGTTGCGGTAAGGATGGTAGTAGAGCGAGAAAGGGCCATTGACCGTTTTGTCTCGACTGCTCACTTTGTAGTCTCTGCTTTTTTTGTTTTACCAACAGGACAGCTACTCAAAGCGGATGGTCCAGAAAAGTTTAAAACAGAAGAAGAAGCTTTTGCCTTTTTAGAAAAATGCAAAGGGGCGTCTTTTTCGATTAAAAAATTGGATACGAAAGCATTAAAACGATCACCTTCCCCGCCCTTTATTACTTCTACGTTACAGCAAGAGGCTAGTAGAAAACTTGGCTATTCTGTAAACCGTACTATGGTACTGGCCCAGCAGCTCTATGAAACGGGTAAAATATCTTATATGCGAACAGACTCTGTAACACTTTCCAAAGAGGCGATAGAGCATATTGCAGAAATGGTGACTACAACTTATGGGGCGGATTATTTCCAGGCTAGAAGTTATACAACGAAATCATCCACTGCACAAGAGGCCCATGAAGCGATACGTCCTACTGATTTTTCCTTGAAAATAGCTAGTAGCCAAAAGGATGAACAGCGGCTTTATGAACTTATTTGGCGCCGAGCTATGGCCTCTCAGATGGCTGATGCGCAAATAGAAAAGACCATAGCCACTATTCAAATCTCTACAACCGACCAGCCGCTGATCGCAACAGGTGAAGTATTAAAATTTGAAGGTTTTCTCAAGGCCTATCTACGTGATCAAGTAGATGAAGAAGGATCAGATGAGCATAAAACGATGTTACCACCTCTCCATATAGGCCAGGAACTATCATTAGAAAAAATGTTGGCCAGGGAACGTTTTAGTAATCCGCCGGCTCGGTATACGGAAGCCACTTTAGTTAGAGATTTAGAAGAAAAAGAGATCGGGCGCCCTTCTACCTATGCACCTATTATTGCTACTATTCAGAAAAGAGGATATATCAAATTGGAGTCTCGTGAAGGTTTTTCGCGTACTTATACCTTATTAACGCTACAAAATAATCTGCTTAATAAAGAAAAGCTAACTGAAATTGTTCGTGCAGAGAAACAAAAGCTTTTCCCAACCGATATGGCCGCAGTGGTCAATGACTTTTTGGTCAAACATTTTTCTGATGTAACCGACTATAACTTTACAGCTCATGTTGAGAAAGAGTTAGATAAGATTGCACAAGGGGCCAAGATTTGGAATCAAATGTTAAGTGAATTTTATAGTAGCTTTTATCCTAAAGTGCAAGCTACTGCTGGTATAGACCGATCGATGGTAAACTACACTAGGCTTTTAGGAAAAGATCCCATAACCAATGCTTCGTTAATAGTTCGGTTGGGAAAATATGGTCCATTGGTTCAGTTGGGTATTGAAGCGGATGGCCTTGAGGCCCCCCCTCGCTTTGCAGGGCTAAGGGCTAATCAGCGTATGGAAACCATTACCTTAGAAGAGGCCTTAGAGCTTTTTAAGTTACCCCGTGTAGTCGGCACATTTGAAACGCTGCCCCTAATGGTCAACATAGGCAGATTTGGCCCCTATATTAAACATGGCCCTCTTTTTTATTCCATACCCAAGACAGATGACCCATTTACCATTAATCAAGAAGGCGCCATAGCCATTATTGAAGCCAAACGGAAAGCAGATGTCGAAAAGCTGATCAAAACTTTTCCTCAAGACCCAGCTATACAAATCTTAAATGGAAGATGGGGCCCATATATTAAAAATGGCAAACAACATACTCGTGTTCCTAAAGATATTACAGATCCTAAACTACTTACTTTCGAAGAATGTCTAAATCTTTTAGAAAACAATGTAAAGGCAAAAAAGAGATCATAAAAAGTTGGCTAGCTAAGCTATTAGGTGATGCACCACCCTGGCCATCCTAGTTTATTTAGTAGATAAAACCTTATATTAGCTGCTGTAATAATTTCTTAAACTTTTTATCCAAAGTATTCTAAAACAAATATTATTTTTTATTATGAGATTTAGTAGCCATCGTACCATCATTCAATTATTTTGTTTGACTTTATGGTTCAATTTTATTAGTAGTGACTGGGTCTTTGCTCAGGCGGAATGGAATAATGAATTAGTTACAGAAAAAATTTCACGTAATTATTTAAGATCTTTTCCGATATTACCTGCTGATGCTAGCGTGTTAGTGTCAAAGACGATGAAAGAAACTATGCGCCAAACGCATAATATAAAATTAGCTGAAACTACCCAACGTAAGATTGTTTTACGTACAATATTTTCTGAGATTGCCGCGAATAATCCCTCACCAGATAGTGCTATATTGAACGATAATGCATGGACTGATTTAATACTCTTTTGTGGTGGGTCTACTAATCCGGCTTATCACTTATTATCACGGATTAACAGGACTAATACTGTACTAGGTGAGTGTGCGTTGGCTACACTTTTAATCACACCAACTAGTGATGTAGCAACACTCTCTAATCGCCAGCAAACCTTGCAGTTATTATTGGAAAAACCAGCTTGTTTACCAGTTTTAAAAGCTTGTTTAGCAGATTACCGTAAAGTAGAACAATGTTTACTTTCTTTATGGACACACACAGATCCCCTTTATAGCCATGCCTATAAAACTTATATGAATAAACGGTTTCTCTCAGCTAATCCTGCTATCAATAAAAAAACGAGCAAGCTTAATCTTCGGATTTTTTTTAGAAATTTTTTAGATATATATGGTGAGTTTGTTATGCTGCCAGCAATTGGCCTGTTTGGGTGTGAAGCGCACTACCTGCTAACTTCTATTTCAAAAGGAGGTATGGTTCAAGGAAGTAGAAGCACTAGCTATGCTCCCTTCCCCTTATTTGTTCCTTTTATGTCTATCGGACATGTTGTTAATAATTATTACAACACAGATGGTCAGCCATTAGTGTTACCTTTCTTTGGCGTAGCGGCTACACATGCATTAGCTATATGGCGAGGGTATTGCGGCGTCAAAAGTTATCAAGAATATAGTGCTGTTTTTCGAAACTTAGCAGCTCGTATGCGGCATGTGCAAGTGTTTATCAAAACTATTGAAAAATTAAGTGCTATTATAGCAGACCATCATGCCTTAGAAGTAAATTATGCTTCTTCCTTAACTGCGATTAGAGGGCTATTGGCAAAAAGCAAGGAATCGACAGATATAGGGATAATGATAAAAAATCTTTTAGAGATGAAGCTTGATAATTGGTCCTATATTCGTGGAAATAATGGTAGGTTATTGGCTACCTATAGTTTATTTACAGAATATAAAGATTGCTTGAAGCCGGCTATGTATGAATTAGGTCAACTAGATAGCTTTGTTGGTATAGCTACACTGGTAAAAGAGGCAAAAGAAACTTTTCCGGAGCACTGTTATACTTTCACTAAATTTTTAGATCGTTCTCAACAAAAAACACCATGCGTGCATTTGAATGCTATGTGGAATCCAATGTTAAATCCTGCAACAGTTATAGATAACAATCTAGAACTCGATTCAGATAAGACTCGTAACATGATCCTTTCTGGACCAAATGCAGGTGGAAAATCTTCTTTTATTTCTGGTGTAGCCACTAATTTGCTGCTCAGTCAAACCTTTGGGATTGCGGCTGCTAAAGGTGCAGTTATTACCCCTTTTAATAAAATCAATACTTATATTGAGCTCAAAGATGACATTGCATGTGGCGCATCACTCTTTATGGTAGAAGTAGAGCGTATGCAACGGTACATGCATATGCTTGAAAACGCTAAGCCAGATGAATTTATTTTTACTATTTCTGATGAACCTTTGGCCCGTACTAATCCGCTGCAAGCTAGTGCTGCTGCTTATGGTATCTTGGCTTCTATGGCGCAATATACCAATGCGCTGCATATTGTCTCGACCCATTATCCTATTTTAATGACTTTAAGCAGTAATTTCAAAGACAGGGGGATTAGAAACTTTAAGGTTTTTATAGATGAAAAGCCAGATCGAAAACTCCACTATACCTATAAAATTGTACCAGGTGAAGCAGACCAAACTGTTGCTTTAAGAATACTGGAAGAAGAAGGATATGACCCCGAATTACTCAAACAGGCCCAAGAAATTGTTCAACATCCTGAAAAATTTCCTCTATTGAAATTTTTTGAGCAGAAAAATAAAAATAAAAAGAAACCTGAAATGCAGCCAATAAAATGATCATAGAAAGTGCTTGGGGTAGACTCAAGGATATTGCTTGTCAATTGTTGCGTTATGCAGCTGATCATAGAATATGGCTACTAGAAGGTGATATGGGGGCTGGAAAAACTACTTTAATTAAAGAGCTCTGTGGGGTGTTGCAAACAGTTGGTGTAGTTAACAGTCCAACATTTTCAATCATTAATGAATATGAAACCATAGACCATGCTCCTATTTACCATTTTGATTGTTATCGAATCAACCATATCGATGATGCAATTGCGTTAGATTTTGAAAGGTATTTTACCTCTGGCGCTTATTGTTTTATAGAATGGCCTTCAAAAATTGCTGCTATTTTACCTGTACATTATTGCTTGATTAATATAAAAGTAACAACACCTACCACTAGGCATTTGACTTGCACTTGTTATTAGTATCTATTCACTACTGTGATAGCATTGGACCAAAAAATGCCCGTTGTAAAATAGTTGCATTCAGAAAGTAACCGTTATAACTGAAATAGAAAAACAGTTTTTACTCATATCGTTAACAGCTACATATAGGTTGACCCTATTTGTTAAACAACCATAGATAATATTTGTATCTGTTCAAGCAATGGCATCAACTTAAGGAATTTTTAATTATTTTTATTTGATTATAAGTTTTTTTCCTCTTACTTTTTTCTTGATAAAAAAGTAAGCAAAAAATCAAGCCCTGGTAAAAAGTTGCGGAAAGCGCCCCTTACAGCTGGAAAAACAGAATCCACCCTTCAACATCCATTGCAGC
>NZ_JAACGG010000065.1:0-8259 GCF_022810525.1 Candidatus Cardinium sp. cByotN1 | reverse complement strand
AAAACAGCCTGTTTGAAGCCTGCGAAGCGGGCGAGTTCTGTTTTTTCAGCTGTGAGGGCTGCTTTCAGCAACTTTTTACCCAGGGCTTGATTTTTTGGTTACTTTTTTATCAAGAAAAAAGTAAGAGAAAAACATCTTATTTGCCACTGACTTGAACAGGTACAAAGAAAAAGTTTCACTTCTAAAATAGCTGCGCTCAGAAAGTGCCTGTTATAACTAAAATAGAAAAACAGCTTTGTTTGAAGTCTGTGTAGCGGGCGAGTTCTATTTTTCGTATCTGTTCAGGTAATGACGTCAATTTAATAGTTAGGATCATTAGTAAATTTAAGCGGTAAAGCTTTTTTTGTATCCGTTCACGACTGTGGTTTTTCTTCGATTTTTTATATGGGAACGTCGTATTAGGTGTGTTTTCTGGGCCAATTAGTAAAAGCATGTACTGGAAACTTTTGCCAATTATTGGCCTCAAAATCCTTTATTATCATAAAGGTTAAGTCAAGTAAGTTATCGGTTTTATCAAAGGTCACTTTTGTCTTAGTCACCCTCCTTATTTGCCTATTTAGGTTCTCTATACTGTTAGTCGTATAGATCATCCTTCGTACTTCAATAGGATAATGAATGTACGTAAAATAGTCATTTATATCATCTGTTTGAAGCGCTTTAACTATATTTGGATAACTTTTTTCCCATGTTGCACAAAATCTATCTAATTTAGCTTGTGCGTTTTCCAAAGTTGCGTTACTGTCAAAGTTGTTAAAAACATCCTTAATATCATGGGCTATTGCTTGCTTATCACGAGGCCTTACTTTATTTAAAACGTTTCTTTGTTTGTGCACAACGCACCTTTGAAAATCTGAACCAGGAAACTGAAAACGAGCAGTATCACTCAGACCAGGTAAACCATCTGCAAACACTAGATCCACTTGGTTTACACCTCTTTTTTGCAGTTTTTCGAAGTATTCTCCCCAAACATTATGACTTTCTGTGGGGTTTACCTCTAGCAGTAACAACTCTCGTCTATTATCTTCTTTTACACCATATATCA
The DNA here is from genome assembly GCF_022810525.1 of Candidatus Cardinium sp. cByotN1. NCBI lineage: Bacteria > Pseudomonadati > Bacteroidota > Cytophagia > Cytophagales > Amoebophilaceae > Candidatus Cardinium > Candidatus Cardinium sp. cByotN1. Next base: position 7,217 of record NZ_JAACGG010000065.1, on the reverse strand, counting down.
CGTGTACAGCCTCTTTACTGTAGGAATTATTACGTTTTAAACTCACATAAAGAGCATCACAATATAGTACCTTATAATAAGCATCAAGCTCTCTTGACTCCCAATTGGTACGTATCTTATGAAAAGACTCTGATAAGTTGTTGACAGTGTCGTAGCTCATTTCTTCCCCAAAAAAGTCCTGCATTATATCCGAAACATCTCTGCTACTGAGACCTTTTCTGTATAGCAACAAGGCTAACTCATTCACCTGCTCTTGTTGCATTTTAAGCAGTTCTATCGTCATAGGCTTGAAGTGGCCACTACGAGTTCTTGGAATATTAACCAGAAGACTGTTCTTATTTAAGGCCTTAAAGCTACGTGGATAGCTACCATTGCCGATGTCATGAGCACCTTGAGAACCTTTTAAATAAGCCTCTCTTTCTAGCAACATCAGGATCTCTAGAACCTTAACTGTGAAGGTTTCTAACGTAAAAACATCTTGGCTAACTAGAAGGTTTTGGATACCAGCCATTAGCAGAGCTTCACAGCTTTTTTCTCTTGTTTGTTGCGTCATCGTAACGTCAATATTTAGGGTACTTTACAATTTATTATTTTTTTTGTAAAAAACACACCTAATACGACGTTCCCGATTATTTAGCAACTCTTTGGTTTGTGTTCACGAAGTTAGTAGAAAATGAATTTTTGTTGTTACTTTTTTCTTGATAAAAAAGTAACTAAAAAATCAAGCGCTGATGAAAAAAGCGGCTGAAAGCTTCGTTTACATCTGGAAAAACAGAACTCACCCGCTCAGCGGGTTCAAATCTAATTAGGTGATTGCTAATCGAAGCTATTTTACAAGGGGCGTTTTTTTCAAAACATAGACATAGTATTGAGTAAATCTATAATAAATTGAATATCAATTTATTATAGATATTATCGGTGCCCATAAACGAGATGACACACTAATTATCCATTCAAAAAATGCTATTATACTTAATAATCAAAGAAATATGATCTTTAAGTTGGCGCCATTGTCTGAACAGGGAACTGGTAAAAAGAACTTTATTTAAACAATTAATAACCTTTTACTCCTCTAAATGTTCTTCATGTATTTCATAGTCCCAGCTATCTATCATTCTGGTTTCTTCATTGAAGTTAATACCTAATAGTATAATAGCTTTTTGTCTGAGTAGGTAAGGCTTATAATAGCCGTTTGCTTTAATTTGTTGTAAAGCTATTTTTCCGCTGGATTTATACTTGATTTCTATAATATATATAGCTGATTCTAATTCTAAAACAATATCTGATCTGCCTTGGCTCGAGGGAGATTCACTATACATGTGCATTCTCCTACCGCCTAGAAACCCCAACCCTTGCAGTAGCATGTGTAAATTGCTATGGTATTGTTTTTCCTGTTTGATATCGATATAGTAAGGAAGCGTGGCAAAAGCGGTATTGATACTATCTATAAATGATCTGATTTTTTTATTTGAGAGTGCCTTTCTAATTTTATCTCGTTCTTGTATAAAGTAATCTTTTACGCTTTTTTCTAAACTGGATTGTATACTTTTTTGAAAAGATTCTTCTATTTCTTTATTAGGAAATTTTAAAGTATATAGACTGGTGGTGTCATCATAACTGCCAATGGTTAGATATCCGGTTTGAAACATTAAAGACTTTAAACTAATCTCATTCCTACTACCTGTATACATAAGGTCCTCTCTGGTAGCTTCTATTTGGAGATTATCTATGTTAAGATCAAACCTATCAGGGTCTGCTAGCATCTGATTAATGAGTAAGCTTGGACTACCTGACTCGTACCAATAGTTTTCTAATTTTCCACAGTCTAAAAATCTTAGGGTCGACCAAGGATTATATACACTTGCTCCATCCTCATAAAACTTATAACCATTGTAATAAGTTGAAATCTGTCCCATTACTTCTGATTCAGTTATTTTTTTATTTTCTTTTTTACTCCATTTTTCAGCAATATCTTCTAAGTTTTTTAAGAATATAGTTAGGATTTCTTGTTGCGTATAACCAAACATGGCATCAGCAGATGCATCAATGGTAATGTCTTTTAAATGATTAGCTCCTGAAAAAACATCCGATAAACTGAATTTACTTACACCAGTGATAAAAGCAAACTTAAAACGTTTATTCAGGGATTTTAAAGCCATGAAGAAATCTTTCATGACCTTAATATTAGCCTGTTCTAAATCTGATCCTTTAGTTAAGTTAATCACTGGAGCATCATATTCGTCTATAAGAACTACTGGATTGGGTTCATAACCATTGCTAAGTTTTGAAAATGCTTCCACTAGATTTTCTAGCCCACCTTGTATATCTGGGATCTGTATAGTTAATCCATATGAACAAGCAATTCGATCTAACTTGCTTTTTAAGCTGTTTTCCAAACAGTTCGGATTATGGTTTATGCCTGAAAAATCTATGTTGATGATAGGGTATTTCTTCCATTGGTAACCATTTTCTGGCTTACCTATATGGTAACGTTTAAACACCTCTTGGTCTCCATTGCATATAGTAGACAATGTGTCTATAAATAGAGATTTGCCAAATCTACGAGGCCTGGCTATAAATACAGGATTTTCTTTTTCTATCAATTTTTGAGCATAGTTGGTTTTATCTACATAATAGCCTGTTTTGATAACTCTTTCAATATCTGAATAACCAATAGGTAATGCATCTATTTTACGCATCATTTTATTTTCTTGAATTTATTTTTCTTACCTTTTTTAAAGGGTGTCTAGAGAGGCTGTCTATCTAAAAGTAGACTAAAATGACCCTAGATAACAATAAAACTATAACAAAAATTTATACTATGGATCTATCACAATAAGCTTAATAATCGATTTTAAGAATAAAACAGGCTTATCAGTAGAAGATGTTCGGGTTATCGCTTAAAAACCACCTCTTGCCATACGCTAGATGCATCATTGCAGTCATTCGGTAGACAGGAAGGTGATGTCAAATAACAAGATTAAACTCTATTCAGGCTTAATTGGAGTTTTTTTAAAAGTGACATGTTCTAGACTAACAGCAACTGAATAATGATTTTTCCCTTCTAATAATACGCTATTCAATGGCGCTTGGAAAGGATAATAATAACCTCTATGTGAATAACAAAAACTATCAAAATCTAGATTTAATTCTGGATCATCTAGGTGAATAAACTTATTATCGAGCAAATTGATTACTTGCGCATTATTATTACCTATGGGATGAACAGTAATCTTATGAGTAGCCACAGCATCAGGGAGTAAAATACGAGAACTAACCCCATACAAATCAGCACCCCCACCATACTCGACAAGAAATTCTGGTGGAGGCCCCCAACACAAAACACATTCCACTAATAGTTCCCAATTGGCCTGTAGCCATGCAGCTCTCAAATCTTCTTCATTTTCGTTCCTAGCATATATGGGGGCAATATGAGAAAAAGATGACTCTAAAAATAATCTAAAACGGGATAGAACTCCATTAACACTATGTATACTCATTTTATTTATTCTATTAAGTCTTCCAATAGTTTCATTTCTGCCTCAGTTAATGTTCGTTTATGTGGCAGTGTTTTAGTTCCTTTTACGACCACTTTTGTGCCTTCTGGTAATCCCCCATCTTTAATAAAATCATGTTTCCTCATGCCACCTCGACTAGGATTTTGAGGTTTTGGCACATCCATTTTTACTCTATCAGGATTGATGTCAATTTTAGTACCATCCTCAAATTCAATATTATAGGCTCTTCCTTTTCCATTGTTTCTCTCTCTTGTAACAATCTTCTTAACATTCTTTCCAAAGACTTTTTGGGCTCTAGTATAAGAAATAGAAAGTTTTACAGTCGCACCAGGAATCTTAGTAGCTCCCCCCTGGTTAGTTAGATCTGTTACCCTAGCATCAATTTTTTCACTGCTTTTCTCAATGCTACTTATCCCTAAATCACTGTTACAACATTCTTTTAATGGCTGATTTTCAGTAATTAATAAAATAGATAGTAAGGGTAATAAAAGTATGCGTAAAAACTTCATTTGCTTAAAGTAAAGATTTCAATTAAAATAAATTTAACTGCTTTTTATTTCAATTGAAAAAAAATGATATCCTCGGCCCCTCCCCACCAGGAAATACAGCCTTGAGCAAAAAGGTTTTCTTGAGGTTGCAATAAGCGAAGCAGGTTGCAAGACTGAAAGAAAACCCAAAAAGGGGGGCTCGCAGATGCCAACCCACTGCGAGTGGAGCGAAGAACTGTCAGGTTTGAAGCCTGATAATCAGGCGGTCCTGGCAGATTCTTTAGCAAGGCTACCTTACATCACGACCTGCTAGCTATGTCTTGATACAAGTCTTTTAGGTTTGTAAACGTGGCCCTAGCAGGTCTGAAAACAAACTTAACCACGCCAATTGTTTAATACTCTTTATTCATATTTTTACACTTATATTGTAGATATATTAAAATGTTAGCATTGACTATCTAATTGGTCGACCCACAATACGATGGGCCTATCTAAAATAATCTGACTATGAAATACATAACTTTAGCTATTAAGGATAATAAATATCAACCATTTATAAAATTTATCAAAACGCTTGATTTCGTAAAAGTAGAGGATAACGAAGATTCTAAAGGGTCTACTTTAATAAAGTTTAAAAATGCATTAGAGGAGCTTAAATTATTTCAACAGGAGAAATTAAACATGATTTCTGAAGAAGGTTTTATTAAAGAACTCAATGAGCTATAGTATCATATTTTCTTTCAGCTTTAACAATGAGATTAAACATCTGATAAAGAAATATCCTTCACTGAAGGAGGATATTATAAAATTGATTATAACCTTAAAAAAAAATCCTGCTCAAGGTATTCCACTTGGAAACAATATCTACAAAGTGCGTCTATCTGTTACCTCTAAAGGAAAGGGAAAGTCTGGTGGTATACGCATTATGACACTTGTCCAAACTGGAGAAAATAGATTAATACTATTTTTTATTTACAATAAAGGAAATAGAGACTCACTTTCTAAAAAAGAAATCAAGGAACTTATTAAAGATTTATAATACATGATTATCAATAAAATAAACTTAAGGTCATAAGCTTTTTGGATGACCTGCTTTGAACCATTTACCCGTACTGTAGTCTCAATGACTTGATAACCATTACGTCCTTGTTGGAAGATTTGGACCACAACATCGGAACCATTTTGTGTTACCTTACTTACACTTGTAGACGTCATCCTTTTAATAGCACTATTAACGGAGGATAGTTGTGCTTTACTGAGTCCCATACTTTGAGCAAAAGATCGAGCTTCAGATTTACCTAAGCCACTTAGAATAAAATTTACAGACTGGTTTTCAGTATCTGTTATATTTCTTGCAACTTTCGCTACTGTTCCCTCTTGCTTCGTTAGCCATTTCCAGAATCTTAGCTGGTTACTTTCTGACGCTACTTTTTTAAAGATCCATCTACTTCCTTTCCCTATTACCTTTCCTCCATAAATTGTAAAGAGCGCGTTTACTGGATATAGCCATGCCCCTTTGGAATCACCAAGTGCCAATGCACGACCGCCACGTATGGCATCCCCCCAAAAAGGAAGATGAGGTAGCGTATGGCTAAAAATATCTATATAGTTACGTTCTTCCCAACTTCTCTGAACCTTTTGATCATTAACTATATCCTTTCCAGTTGCATAGACCTGATAAGCCGTCCAAGCTGCTAGACCAGCTTTAACAACAGGAATAAGAGGCAAAAATCCCATTCTAGGCACTTGAAGAGGTGCTAATTGTCTTAGTTTTTCTTGATACTTAACTAGGTCCCGACAAATCTTAGGTTTCTCTCTGATATGATCTGCAACAGCTTTTCTCAATCCTGCTGGACTGCCTATTTGCTCTTGTATGTCCTTTGGATTATCCATTCATTACTGTGGCAGCAGTGCACCAAAGAAACGCCCCTTGTAAAATAGTTGCGTTCAGAAAGTACCTGTTATAACTGAAATAGAAAAACAGTTGAGAGAGAGGCTGAAGGGCGGATTCTGTTTTTCCAGTTATGACGGGCACTTTCCGCAACTTTTTACCGAGGGCTTGATTTTTTGTTCACTTTTTAATCAAGCAAAAAGTGGGATTAAAAAGCTTTTTTACCAATGTCGTGAATGGGTACCCTTTGTAAGGTGTACAAAAAGTGCATTTCGTTATACATTGGAATTTATATTATGGATCTAGTACAAAAGCCTTAATGTTGGATGTTAACAACATAGCCGACAATTTTAAAGTCTAAATTTTTACGACCTGTAAGATTAAATCTAAGCTACTAGACGTCATATCTTAAAACGGCTGAATGACATTGCTAATCTGCCAGATAAAGACAAGGCGCATATATTGTATACCCTTAATAATTTATTAGCTTCTGTCAAAACAAGAATGGCTTTTACAAATCGATAAATAGGCTAATCTTTATCTTTTTGTTCATTTTTATTTTCCAGTGCCTCAATGGCTTGTAAGGCTTCTTGAATGTTTGTAATCAATCCCTCTTCATCATAATAACAACCAGGGCATTCTTGGCGCCATTCTGGGTTTGGTTCATAGTAATCTAAGTCCATAGCCAAACCATCAAGTATTTCACATAATTCTTCTTCAGGCTTGGAAGGTTGATATTTCGAAATAAATTTTTGGAACATAGAAATCATTCTAGATCTATCTGGGTTAGATAGTGTCAATAGTTTTAAAACCAAGTTTTTTGCATCTTGGATCTTCTTAAGTTGTTCCATATTATTCCAACAGAATGAGTCGTTTATGAATTGGTTTGGATCTAGTAAAAACGGTCTTAAGCAACCCACTCTCTGGAACAACAGCTAGCATTAAGTGATCACCACTGGCCATACCATTATGTAAAACGTAAACGATACTTTTATGTTTAGGATCGTAATAACGTACTCTTTTTTCAATTGCTTTTTGTGCCATTTTTTTTGTGATACCTCTTGCAGTACATTGCTCTATACAATGAACACCCAGTTTTGTACGTGCTGCAGGAAGGGGTTTAACTTGTTCTGATACAACTTTAGTAATGCCTACTCCCCCCTGGTTACTTAGATTCCTTACCCAGGCTAGCATTTTTCCTTCTGCTTGGTTAATTATAGGTATTTTTCTGAGTTTTTCGAAAACTTTTCCAACTGCTCCAAATAATAGCACTTGTTTAATAATCTCGAATTCATTTCCCTGACTTAGATGTGCTGCTCC
>NZ_JAACGG010000064.1:0-358 GCF_022810525.1 Candidatus Cardinium sp. cByotN1 | reverse complement strand
TATTTCAGCTGTTAGGGCTGATTTCTGATCGCAACTATTTTACAAGGGGCGTTTTTTTCTTTACGTACGCTGCCATAGTGGTGAATAGATACGCTAAATATAATCGAAGAAAAACCACAGTCGTGAACGGATACAAAAAAGTATCTGTTCACGCAATGGGGCCAACTTAAGGAATTATTAATTATTTTTATTTGATTATAAGTTTTTTTTATCTTACTTTTTTCTTGATAAGAAAGTAAGCAAAAAATCAAGCCTTGGTAAAAAGTTGCGTAAAGCGCCCCTTAAAACTGGAAAAACAGAATCCACACTGCAACATCCATTGCAGCTGTTTTTCTATGTCAGCTATAAGGGGCGCTTT